>CAWLAW010000183.1:0-6397 GCA_963854885.1 Gammaproteobacteria bacterium
GGCCTTGCGGGGACCGAGGAAACGCTGCAAGCGTTGCGGGAGCGCGGCATCCGTACACTCGGCTTGAGCCAATTAGGGGAACCGAGACGAGAGACTTTGCTTTACGATGTCGAGGGACCAGAACCGTTGCGCATTGCATTTTTGAATTACACGAAAGGTCTCTACGACTACTCGGACGTAATGTTGATCCGCTATTTACTATCTGGAGGCAATGTCAATTACGCACTGTTTAGCGCGCGCGAAAACGTGCTGAAACGTCTGTTCGGTCTGGTCGCGGGTACATTTTTTCCATCCGCATTGATCCCAAACCGCGCGCTGTTTCTCGAAAACGCGAAGCGGAATATCGCCGAAGCGCTCGCCCAGGGTGCCCAATTTGTCGTTGTCTATCTGCATCGGGCCTTAAACGAATGGGTCCCTTCCGAGGACCAGCGAACGCTCGCGGCGACTTTGTGCAACTACGGCGCAGACGCAATAATTGGATCCGGCCCTCATCGCCTGCAACCCATCGAAATGATCAAAGTTGGGGACGAGCAAAACAAGACACAACGCGAATGTCTTGTCGCATACAGTCTCGCGAACTTCGTCAGCGGGTGGGGTGGGCGTGGCCAGTTCGGTGCGGCGTTGGAAATAGATCTCGAAAAACACGCTAACAAGGTTCGGGGCAGGCGAGCGACCACACGTGTAATCCGGGGTCAAATTAGCGAAAGCCAACAGACTTCGTGCCGTAATGCGCCGCCACCAAGCGGTTGCGACGAAGGGGTGGTCCCGTCCTCGACCCGAGAATTCCATCACTTCGGACAGTAAACAACGCTCGTTGAGATCGCGTCCGGGCAGACCGAGTGGACTCGATATCGGCAAGAGGAAATCAGCTCTGCCAAGAGCCCGTTCATTCATTTGCGGTGATTGCCAATCGGCCATCTGAAAACCGCGAAGGTCGCACATCGAGTTCGCAGTAATATCTTAACAACTTCGCTGCCCTACTCAAACGCCCCAGTTCGTAATACTGTTTGAGCCACATTCTCTCGCACTCCCTATTGATTAAGAACGGATCGCTAAATTTCTAAAACCGGTTCCTGCGATTGCCACATGAATTCCACCGGCGTATATTCGCTGGCGTGAAAGATTCGCACGATCTAATGCAATCAACCTGGTGCAAACGCTTGCTACCGGTTCTAGCGTTTGCCGTGTTGGCGACTCAGTTCGCTGGCGTCGTTCATGGCGCCGACTTAGATACACACGAAGGTGGCGACCTCTGTCACATGTGTCTATCGGCCGAACGGCAGTCCGGCGCTGTACCGGTAGATGCTACGCAGATCACGCTCTGGACAGGCGCGATCGGCGTATCCGAATCGTCGTCCTCGATATTCACTTCAACCCTACAACGAGTTCGCCCGCCGACTCGCGCACCCCCGAGATAGATTTCAACCCAATTGTGAATTGAGGCGCCCGCGCGCCAATTGCGGCCACCGCGGCCGTTGCTTCCGATTTTGTGACATTGAAATCTATGAACATACTATTGATATCTCTTCTGACCGCACCGGTACTTACGTTGGCGGCAACAGATGCCCCGCACCAAGATCCGATGGAACAAATTTCCGTAACGGCGACGCCGCTTAATCGCTCCGCCGATGATCTAACACAACCCACGTTGGTGTTGGACAACGATGAGCTTCTGCTTAAGGCGAGTAGCTCGATTGGAGAAACTCTCGCAGGTGAACTTGGGATCAGTGCCACATATTTTGGTCCCGTGGCCGGACGGCCGGTTATCCGGGGCCAGTCTGGACCTCGAATTAGCGTGTTGGAAGGCGGTGTCAGCTCTCTCGATGTGGCCGATCTCAGCCCTGATCACGCGGTTCCCATCGAACCGCTCTTCGCCGAGAGGATCGAAGTGATCCGAGGGCCAGCGACACTACTATATGGCAGCAACGCGACCGGCGGCGTGGTGAATGTCATCGACAATCGCGTGCCCGAGAAACACGGCGAAAAGCCGCTTGCTAGCGCCGTGGAATTGCGCGGCGATAGTGCTGCCCAAGAGCGGGCGTTTGCCGGCCGGTTGGACGGGAGCATCGGGGCGATTGCCTGGCATGTGGATGGCTTTCATCGTGAAACCGACGATATCGAGATCCCCAAGTTTGCCACGAAGAATCGAGGTGAACGCCCGAACAGCGAACCTCGCGGACGCGTAATTAATAGTGCCGGTGAGTCCCAGGGTTACGCGGGTGGCGTATCAATTATCGGCGATCGGGGTTTCATAGGTGTCTCATTGAGTCGTTATGAAAACGACTATGGAATCCCCGGACCCGAATCTGATAGCGAAGAAATTGAGCAAGCAGCCTTAGTTGCGCCCGGACCGTTCATCGAGATGGAGCAAACTCGATTCGATCTGCGAAGTGAGGTGTCTTTTAACGGTCCAATTGAGACGCTTCGGTTCCGATTCGGATTAAACGACTACGACCATGTCGAGATAGAGCCAACCGGCGTGACCGCGACGCTGTTCGAGAACAATGCGTGGGAAACGCGCATCGAACTGGTTCATGCACCGATCGGCAACTGGCACGGCGCCTTCGGCTTACAACTAAACGATCGCAACTTCTCGGCAGTCGGTGAAGAGGCATTCATTCCTCCAACTGAGAGCAAATCCTGCGGTATCTTCATGCTTGAAGAGTTGCCGCTCAAGCATGGGCGCATTGAGTTTGGTGTACGCATGGAATCACTCGAACATGAACCGTCATCGAGACTTCCAAGCTACAAGGAGAATGCTTTCTCCGTTGCAAGCGGATTCACATGGGAATTCGCTGCCAACTACGACATGACGGTTAACCTGTCCCGATCAGAACGTCATCCAGACGCTGCCGAGCTTTACGCCAACGGCGCGCATCTCGCGACCGGTTTGTTTGAAGTCGGGCTCTTATCCGCAAGACGTCACTCAATAGAGCACGAAATAGCAACGAACCTGGATGTTTCCGTGCATCACCATACTGATTTGCTCAGTTGGAAGCTTGGCATCTTCTATAACGACATCGCTAATTATATCTTCCGATCGGAATCCGTTGATTTCGCGAATGGGTTACCGATCGCACCTTATCAGCAGCGAGACGCTATATTTGTTGGCTACGAAGCGGAGCTGGAGTTTTTAATCGGCGATCAGTATGCGCCCTGGGCGGTACGCTTGTTCACGGATTACGTTCGTGGAAATACCACCGACGGCGCCCTACCGCGGATCCCCCCGGCTCGTGTCGGCGCGCGACTTGGGTACGCGGGAAATCGCCTATCAGCCAATTTAGAAGGGATTTATCATGCTGCCCAGAACGATGTCAGCTCATTCGAAACGAATGGTTTCACGATGCTTAACGCCAATCTAATTGTGCGACTGGGAGACAGCGGCCCGGCGCTGTGGGATTTTTTTATTAAAGGCACGAACTTACTCAACGAAGACGCGCGCCGCAGTACATCGTTTCGTGCGGCGTTCGTGCCACTTCCTGGTGCATCTTTTCATGCCGGGCTTAGAGTCCAGTTCAACTGATCTACACTACATTGATGATTCAACTGTCCAAAAAAGCGACGCAGCGGACGCGATGAACTGCATAGCCAGGAACCGAAAAATCGCAACGATTTTTCGCAATCAGTACACACGCATCGTGATCATAGAAGCCGGAATGCGAGTAGCATAGAACGATAAATTCAAATTAAATTTCGGAAAAAGTCATTTTATGACCAAAGACAGTCGCGCTGACGACGCTTACGGCATCGCGAAACTCAAAGAAAAAAAACGCCGCGCCTATGCGATGGGTGGTCCGGAGAAAGTCGCGGCCCAAGCTCGCCTCGGTCGCCTCAATGCGCGCGAACGTATCGATGTGTTGCTCGACAATCGCAGTTTTCAGGAAGTCGGTTTGCTTGCCCACAGTGATCGCATCGAAGATCGCGAAAAAACTCCAGCCGACGGCAAAATTACCGGCTTTGGTGAAATCGATGGTCGCGGTGTATACGTTGCTGCCGACGACACGACCGTAAAGGCGGGAGCATATGGTGTAGTCGCGCAGAAGAAGTCTGGCGATGGAATCGATTATGCGATCAAAAAAGGCTATCCCATGATCAATTTGGGTGAGGCCGGCGGCGGCCGTATTCCGGACGTGATGGGCGCGGTCGGCATCATGGGGGTAATGCTGCCGATAGAGAAGCCGCCGCGCGATCGTTTCGTCCCATCGATTGCGACGATTATGGGCGAGTGCTTCGGTAGCCCCACTTTTTACGCCGCAATTGCTGACATCGTGATCCAAGTTAAAGGGACCGTAATGGCGGTGACAGGAGCGCCAGTGTTAGAAAAAGCCACCGGCGAAAAGGTTGAGGACCAAGCGCTTGGTGGCTGGGAGCTACATGCCCGAACGACTGGGCAGGTTGATTTATTCGCCGACAATGATGCCCACTGTCTGGCCTTGGTGCGTCGAGTACTCAGTTACTTGCCATCTAACGCAAACAATTTACCGCCCGAAGCGGCGCGTAATGACGACCCCAATAGGCGCATCGACAACGCACTCGACATCGTACCTGCTGCGCGACGTCGAGCATATGACATGCATCGTCTAGTCGAAGCGATAGTCGATCCGGACAGCGTTTTGGAATTAAAGCCCTATTACGACGGCAGCTTAATCACCACACTGGCGCGTCTCGACGGCAGTGTGGTCGGAATTCTCGCAAACAATCCTATGGTAAGCGCGGGCGCGATGGGCTGGGGTGCATGCGAGAAGGCTACGGCGTTTATCGCATTGTGCGATTCCTTCCATATTCCGCTCATCTTCCTTCACGACACGCCGGGGTTTTTCGTCAGTAAGGCGGCTGAAGAACACAAAATGCCGCTTAAGATCATGCAGTTCCTCGACGCGTTGCATCATGTCAGCGTGCCGAAGATCAGTCTGATCGTGCGGAAATCCTACGGCATGGCCCATTGCAATATGCTCGGTGGAAATATGGGCGCCGATGCGGTGCTCGCTTGGCCAATGGCAGAAATCTCATTCATGGGCCCAGAAGTCGCGCTTAATGTTGTTTACGGGCGCAAACTCGCTGAGCACGAAGACGCGGAACAGGAAAAGGATCGCCTGCTCGCGGAAATGAATGAACAAAATGCACCATGGGAAGCAGCCGGCCTCAATTTGATCGACGACATAATCGAGCCCGCCGACACACGGATCGAATTGATTCGCGCGCTGCGCCGAGCCGAGGGTCCGGACCGCCAAGCTCGCCGCAGCCGCCGACTCCTCGCGAGCTGGCCGACGATGTTCTAACGCGGATGAATCTTATCAAACGAGTTACGGTTCTTTGCACCGGTAACATTTGCCGCAGCCCAATGGCCGCCGCTGTCTTGCAGTCCGGCATTAAGCAGGCAAACGCGCATATCGAAGTCGCATCCGCCGGCCTCGCGGCGATGGGCGGATTCGAAGCAGATGCCTATGCGATCAAATTAATGAATGAACGTGATCTCGATATTAACCATCACCGTGGTAAGCAGTTCACCGCGAAGGAAGGGCTAGAAAACGATCTAATTCTAGTCATGAGCACTGCGCAACAGCATATGGTCGAAGAAACCTGGCCGCTTCTTCATGGGCGGGTTTATCGCTTGAGCCATTGGGGAAATTTCGACGTCGACGACCTTTATGGGCGCGGCGAACCGGCTTTCCGTAAGGCCTTAAAATCAATTGACATCGGAATTTCGCGTTGGCTAGAAATAGTTACGGGATAAGAACTTTTTTAAGGCATGTGGTCCCTGGGATGCTTGCCGGTGTGGTCCTAGGAACGCTAGCAGCCGTATTGCATTTGACACTTTCGGCAACTCGGTTCGACGCACATGTGGTGTTATTCCACAGCCCCGGTTCCGGACTTTCCGATTCCGCCCGAGATTTCATCGCCGCTACTTTAGCCCGAGATAAATTCTTGCGTAGCGCTGTAGCGCAACATGGATGGGACGCAGAGATCGCCTCGTATCTAGCAAGTAATCTTTCCGTCATTGCTCGTGGTGGCGTTGCAGGCCCAATCGCCGAGCTGCATTTAGTCGGATCGGACGAGGCGACGACCAAGACCACGCTCGAAGCGATCGCAATGGACATGATTAGATTTCACCGAACCCGGCAAAAAGCGGAGCTGCATGCAGCAGTGGATATTGCGCAGCGCGATCATCAGGCGTTAGGAACAGCCGGTGGCGACGATCGACAACTTCCCACCGCCGCACAGATCGCACTTGATTCCAGTGTCGACATTGTTACGCGGAAACGAGAGATCGAATTAGGACGACGCTTTAGGTTGCGGTCTGGATCGGCCTTCGAAGACGCAAAGCAAGTGAAGCGCCTGGAGAGTCTAGCGCGTATACAAGAACGGCTATACTCGATAATTGAAGAGAATTCGGACT
>CAWLAW010000184.1:0-6362 GCA_963854885.1 Gammaproteobacteria bacterium
TTCAGCTGCCGGGATCTCGGTGTATAACGTTGACCATTTTGCGCCCATTTTGCATCCTTGCATGCAAAATCCGAGTTGTTGGCAAGGCGCACGACCGTCGCGGGCTTTGCTGTTTATCGCTAGGCGACTGGTATTTGCGCTGCGATAGCCTATTTGCTTTGCACCGTTGTAAAAGACTTTAAAATTATTACTGCCCGGGAGACCCGGGATGCCATGAGTTCGAGTGACCCCCAATTTATCTTCCGCGCGATCATAGAAAGGCGCTAACTCGTCCAATGAAATCGGCCAGTCGAGTAAGTTTGCACCATCGATGTTGCCGTAGGTGGTTTGCGCTTTGAGTTCATGCGCGCGAAAGCGCAGTGACACCCCTGCCCAGTGCGTCGTACTGCCGCCGACGGTTTTGCAAATCATCGCGGGTAGGTTCGGATAATCGCGAGCGATGCGCCAAGCTCCCGAGCTCGTGCGTTTGTCGTGCCAACCGAGTTGCTCGAACGCGCCCCACTCATTGTTCACGAACGTACTCGTCGATTCGCGCTTTCCCGCCTCGAGTACAACGACGTTAATACCTTTCTGGCACAACTCATTGGCGAGCGTCCCGCCGCCCGCTCCCGAGCCAATAACGACGACTACAGAGTCATCGTTGTGATCGTATTTAGGTAAGCTTGTCACTCGGGACGTGGGCTTGCATCGGGCGGTGGTGTTGGTAGCCAATCGAGATCGTCAAACCCGCGATGCAGGTAGCCACCTTTTTCGAACGAACTCCCTGCGTAACCGAAATGCGCAAACGCGAGCTCGTTGTTGTACAAAGACACCACCGCCGTAGAACGGACTTTTTCGAAGAACGCTTCCCCGGCGATAGCTTCTACGGTTTTAAGTTGTTCAGCGGCAGGCAAACTCGGCCAGTCGCCATGACTTTGCAGACCGGCAATGCCAGTAGCAATTAGCGCTCGAACGTCATTATCGTCCGTTGAAGCCGTATCGAGATCCTTAACGACCAATGCGTACACCGCGTCGTCGAGGGCGTCATGTGGAAATATGTGACGCACAAACGTTAATAGAATTCGGCTTTCCAGGTCGCTGAAAACGTTCGTATCCATCGACCAAACACGACTTGGTGCCAATGCGACAATTGACGTTGAATTCAGCCACAGTATTCCGCTCAATGTACCGCCGTTGCGGAGGAATTCTCTGCGCGTGTTCATGGTGTTTTCTGCCGGTTAATTGAGAAAAACATTGCTGAGTCTGAATGCCGTTATGTGTTAACGCTGGGTAAGCCCGCGAGTGCCATCGCCATGTCTTCTTCGTTGTATGGTTGGTCGTGGAGTTTGCCTGCAGAATAGTCCATGTACGCCGGCATATCGAAATGCCCGTGACCACAAAGATTGAACAATATCGCACGACTTTCGCCACTAGCTTTGCATTCACGCGCTGCGTCCATCGCAGCGATCACGGCGTGATTCGCTTCCGGGGCAGGTAGGATCCCTTCGGCACGCGCAAATTCCAAGCCCGCTTCGAAACAGTCTTTTTGGTGATATGCCTTCGGTTTAACGTAACCGAGATCGGTGCATTGGCTGACCAAAGGGGCCATGCCGTGGTAGCGCAATCCGCCGGCGTGGAAACCGGGCGGCATGAAATTTGAGCCTAAGGTATGCATTTTTACCAACGGGGTTAAATGCGCCGTGTCGCCAAAATCGTAAGCATACTGGCCTTTGGTTAAGGTTGGGCAGTTTGCCGGTTCAACCGCAATAATCTCTATCGATTCTTGGCCGCGCAGCTGGCGACCGAGGAACGGAAAAACAATGCCGCCGAAATTACTGCCGCCGCCGGTACACGCGATAATCGTATCCGGATAGTCGTCGGCGAGTTCGAATTGGCGCAGCGCTTCAAGACCGACGACTGTTTGATGGAGCAGCACGTGATTCAACACACTGCCGAGTACATACTTAGTGTCGTCGCGTTGCATCGCGCGTTCGACCGCTTCGCTGATCGCGATACCAAGACTGCCGCGACTGTCCGGGGTTGCTGCCAATATGCCGCGACCCGCAGCGGTCATGTCACTCGGGCTGGCAATGCAGGTTGCACCGAAACTTTCCATGAAAGCGCGGCGATAAGGTTTTTGCTCGAAACTAACCCGCACCATAAAGACTTCGATGTCGAGGTCGAACATCGAACCTGCAAGCGCCAATGACGAACCCCACTGTCCAGCGCCGGTTTCCGTCGTCAGTCGCTTAGTGCCTTCTTCGCGTGCGTAAAATGCCTGGGCGATTGCCGTGTTCGGTTTATGACTGCCAGCTGGACTCACGCCTTCGTACTTATAGTAAATGCGCGCGGGGGTATCGAGGGCTTTCTCCAAACGTCGAGCGCGATATAGCGGGCTTGGCCGCCACTGTCGATAAATATCGCGAACCGGCTTCGGAATGTCGATATAGCGTTCCAAACTGACTTCTTGCTCGATGACTCCGCGAGAAAAGAGTGGCTCGAGCTCAGCCGCGGTTAATGGTTGACCGGTACCGGGATGCAGCGGCGGTGTTGGCGGCTCGGGTAAGTCGGCGGCAATGTTGTACCACTGCTTCGGGAGCTCAGATTCGTCGAGTTGGTATTTGACTGTATCGGCCACGGCGCATGCGTCTCGTCAGTTAAGGAACAGAGCATTATGGATCAAGTTTCCTTCCGAAATTAGAGCCGCACGTTCGAGCCCCTAGCCCAGCTCGATCGCGACATTGGCAAATCGCCTAATTCGGAGCACACTTAGACCACCAAGTCGAAAGCGGAATAGCCCTAAAACAGAGGTTGTAGAATAACCGCGGCACTCGGTATCACCGTGTCAGGAAGTCGAAAACTCTCCTTGTTCCGAGGATAACTTGCGATTTTTAAGACCCTGATATGCAATGGTCTACCCCGTGTGTCTCGTTAATCTGCAATCAATAACGGAGAAATGTTATGCCCGACGGAAGCCAAATTGAAATTACCAATGCCATTGATTGCGACGGCCATGTACTCGAACCCATTGCAGCGCTCGCCGATTGCCTAGAGAAAAAATATCGCGACCGCGCGATCCGTGTCGAAACAGGTGATGACGGGCTTGAGTATTTCGTGTGGAATAACAAACGTTCAAAACTCAGCGCCGGGGGATTCGGCGGTATTCTCGGCGCAATGGGTGCGCCGGACATTTTGCCGAACCCCGATTTAACTTACGCAAGCGGATCGCCTCCCGCTTCTTATGACGCTGCGGCGCGGGTCAAGCGTCTCGATGGAGAAGGCGTTAACAAAGCGGTTTTGTACCCGACCCTCGGTTTACTCTGGGAAGCCGAAATTGATGACGCGGAAATTGCCGCGGCCTATTGTCGCGCGTACAACCGTTGGATTGTCGATATGTGCGCCGAGGCCCCTGGCCGGTTGTATCCGATTGCGCATATTTCGATGTCCGATGTTGATCTTGCCGTGACGGAACTAGAACGCGCTGTAAAAGCGGGCTGCAAAGGCGCGATGATGGCCCCTTACACGTGGACCCGCAAAGCACACGGTCACCCTTACTACGATCCGCTGTGGGCAAAAGCGCAAGAATTAGATGTACCTTTGGCTCTGCATCCGACCTTGGAGCCGCCGCAATTCGCCCAATTTCAGCGCTTCGATGAATTGAAAGTTAAAGAGCCGATCGAATTTAGTTTCTATTTTGATGTGTTGGTCGCGCAAGCGATGCAACAAGCATTCGTATCACTATTTAATTATGGAACGTTTGAAAAATTTCCGCGTGCAAAGGCGGTCGTACTCGAGTCGCAAGCCGGTTGGATAGGCAATTTGTTAGATCGGATGGACGCGGTATGGGACGGCCCCTTGAAAGCCACAACGGAATTGAAGCATCCACCCCGATTTTATTTCGACCGGCAATGTTGGATTTCTGCTGATCCAGACGAGCGTGCGCTCGCACACTTGATTGAGCCGGTGGGCGCGGATAAGTTTTTTTGGGCTAGCGACTACCCGCATCCGGATCACACAGATGACTACATCGGCGGGTTGAAAGGACTCATTGCGAACCTCGCGCCGGACACGCGCGCTAAAATACTCGGAGAAAACGTCCGCAAGGTGTACAAACTCGATTGACCAATCAGCCGGTTAACTTTCGGCGCTGGGATTAGCATGCGGGCATTCGCCCTAATGTTTTTTTTCAGCGTCGTTTGCGGATGTTCAAAAGAACCCATAGCGATTGCTGAAACGAGCTACAACGCAGCGCAGAACGCCGGTTGCGCGGCCCCCGAACCGCGCGGGCTGGCTGGCATTCATGACGATGAAACATCGGAAAATGGGATCCGCTTTAGCGTCCGTACCCCAGCAAACTACGATGCGACGATCGCACATCCACTGTTAGTGGTTTATCCAGGCGCTGGACAAAGCCGCTTTGCTGCAGAAGGATTTACCGGATTGACATTCGGCGCAACAGCCGCTGGATTTATCGTTGTTTATGTCAATCATCGATCGCTGTCGCTTAAAACGCTCGACGAATTTGCCACGCTGCCGCGGAGCGTTGCGGAGAAATGGTGCGTGGACAAGCAACGGATCTTCTTAACCGGCCACTCCGACGGGGGTACGGCAGCAAGTGCGATTGCGTTCCGCGAAGACGACGGGTTTTCGCCCACAGGCATCGCGCCGAGTGCCGCAGGGCTCAGCGCGAGCGATCTAAAAGCGATCGAGTGCCCGGCGCCGCGCCCGGTGATGGTGTTACATAATAGTGAGGATAATGTGTTCCCCGGCTACGGTGCACAAGCCGCTGAGTGGTGGGCAAGTTGCAATAATTGTGACACTTCCGGCCGCAAGCAACGTGCGGATGGATGTTTTGAATATTCGAAATGTTCGGATGACGCGCCTGTGCGATATTGTGAGCGCCCGGGTGGACACCGAAAGTGGCCGGCAAATAACCGCACGATTCTAGATTTTTTCTTGTCAATCAAAGGTGCGAATAATTCGACCGATATTCAACGGAGAATGGCTAATTGATGATTATTGCAACGCACCATTTAGACTCAAATTGAACCAATAATCGTTCTCGTTTTCGAATACACTATGCGTTAGGGTTCACGCAGTTTTACTGCTGCATTGCACCATAAATATAAATTGAACTTGATCATCGTTTATCGGGAACATACTATCCGAATCGATTCATCATAATTCCATCGGCACGTTGCCGAGAAGCCAGTTGCGAGGGGCGCACCATATGCATATTAAAAAATACGATTTTGACTACAGCCGCAGACATTTCATGGAAAAGACTGCGCTCGGACTCGGTGGAGCAGGCGTACTAACGTCACTCTGGCCCGAGATTTGCAAATCTGGAGACATTACTAAAGCGTATCCAGAAGAACTCTACAACATCGAAGCTTACTCAAAAGGTAAGGTCAAAGTTGGCGACGTTATCAACGCTGACAATATTGATCTCGTACAGGATCTTGTCGATCCAATCCTTTATCAGGAAGTGAAACAGGACGGTCGTACGTTCTTCATCCAGGAAACGGATACAGACGTCGCCCGGATGTACCCTCCCTTCTACCTCGACGCAACGTTGTCGAATCAAGGGAAGGCCGGCTTCGACGCCGACGGTAATGTCGTTGTAAAAGAAACCGGTGCTAACTGGATTGGCGGACACCCGTTCCCGATTCCAGATAATGGCAATGAAGCCATCGCTAACTTAACCATCAGCTGGGGTCGCCATGATCAAACGATCTACGCAATTCCGACGGTATCGTTAAACCCAGAGGGTGAAGTCAGCTACGAATACGACTTTGTTTGGGCTGAGCAACAATGCTGCGGCCTAACCAACCCGCACGTTAGCCCAGTACGTCCGTACTTACCTGGCCACGAAGACAAGACCCGTTTCCAGTCAGTCTGGTTCACGAAACCAAATGACGTGAAAGGCACAGCCTTCATGAACGTTTGGGCATACGACCAACGTGAATTTCCGGATCTGTTCGGTTACCTCCCAGCCTTTAAGCGTGTTCGTCGGTTCCCGACCAACCAACGCTTTGAACCACTCGTTGCAGGCATGAACTTGTTCTTGTCCGACGCATGGGCAGCTGGCGACCCGATGCTGACTTGGGGCAACTACAAGATCATCGCACGTCAACCAATGTTGGCATCGATGCATCACCAGTGGTTACCTGAGAATGACAACTGGGAACACCCGACAGTCGGTGGACCGAAGGGCAACACGTACTACCATGTTGGTAAACAGCTAATCCCTGAAATTATCATTATGGAAGGCGAGCCTACGGGATTCCCACGTGCGCCACTAAGCAAACGTCGTGTTTACTTAGATGCACGAAACACAATGTTCCCACAAGCGATCTCTTATGACCGTCGTGGCGACGTTT
>CAWLAW010000185.1:0-6329 GCA_963854885.1 Gammaproteobacteria bacterium
TTGCCGGGCTTAATACTCCTGCGATTGGCGCCACCGCACAAAAACGATCGGCGTGTTGCAGACCGAGCAAATAACTAAACGTCCCGCCGTCGGATAGGCCGGATAAATAAATGCGTGACCGATCAACATTATGTGACGCAACCAGATCGTCGATCATCGCCATGATCGAATTGACGTCGACGGGCGGCTGTATGATCGACCACGTTTGGGCGTAGGATTTTGGTGATAACAAGACGTAGCCGCGGCTTCTTGCCGCGCGTAGCCACGACCAAATATAGTCATTGCCGCTACCGTATCCACCATGTAGGCAAACGATTAGCGGCAATTTTTGCTCGTGATCGTAGGTTTCTGGTACGTACAGCGAGTAGTCGTTGTGTTTCTTGTTTGCGGGAACGTGAGTGATGCCGAGGCCCGGCGCATTAACCCCAAGTTGTTCACTCGTCCGATCGTCGGCGCTTAAACGAAAATACGGTTCGATAACCTCAAGGTCTGCGCGCCACCGGTAGAGTAGCTCCAACGCCGTACATTGTTGCGCGCGGCTGTTAATAAACAACGCACCGAAATCTGCACCGCCGCTACGACTAGAGAATAACTCGATGGCATTGCGTAGGTAGGAGAACGCCTGTTTAAGCGCAATTTCCGCATCGCGTTGAGATTCTGGGAAAGTGCTATCGCGTAGTGCAGCCGCTGCCCGCTCGAGCGGTTCGGCGCAGGCATTTTTTAGTTCATCTTGAGCTTCGCCGATAGCCTGAAACAGGACCGACTGCTGAACCGATTCCATCGCTCTCAAGCATTGCAATATCGCGGCTTGAGCGATTTCCGACTGGTTTGCCTTGGCTTTATAGTCCATTTCTCTCAACTCGTCGTATGAGACTCCGGATTAGTCGAACGTTTGGTGGCGCGGACTAATCGCGATCGATGGACTTCATGAGCGACGCTGGATAGCGATGTCCAGAAACATTCGCCGGCGCATACAACTCGTCCAGAAACGCAATGTCCTGCTCATTTAATTGAAGACCCACACCCGCCATATCTTCCTCAAGAAAATTGACTCGCTTGGTTCCTGGGATTGGTGCAATACCGTCTCCCTGGGCAAGCAACCACGCCAACGAAACCTGCGCGCCCGTCGCATTTTTAGATTTTGCGAATTCCAGTAACTGCTTTACAACGCTAAAGTTTTTCGCGAAGTTGTCACCCATGAAGCGCGGCATGCTAGCGCGCAGATCCTCTTTGGGTAAAGCGTCTCCATCGGTGATCGCTCCGGTAAGCATCGCGCGACCGAGTGGGCTAAACGGGACAAACCCAACCCCAAGTTCTCGGCAAGCTGGCAATACGTGGGATTCCGGATCGCGCGTCCATAGCGAATACTCAGACTGTACGGCGGTGATTGGATGGACGGCGTGCGCTTTACGCAATGTTGCTGCGGATATTTCTGAGAGTCCGAGGTGGCGTACTTTGCCGGCATCGATGAGCCGCGCCATCGCCCCAACCGTATCCTCAATAGGAACGTTTGGATCCAAACGATGCAGGTAGTAAAGGTCGATGACGTCGGTGTTTAGGCGGCGCAAACTTTCTTCGCAACGTTCTGCGACATGTTCTGGCCGCCCATCAATACCTCGCGATCCATCGTCGCGCTTTACGATCCCAAATTTCGTCGCGAGTACGTATTCATCACGCCGCTTAGGCAACACGCGCCCGATGAGTTTTTCGTTGTGCCCGGACCCATAGGCGTTCGCCGTATCTAGAAACGTTACGCCGATATCGAGCGCTCGATGCAAGGTCCGTTCGTTTTCTTGCGGGTCCGCCTCGCCGTAAGACTGCGACATACTCATGCAGCCCAAGCCAATCGCCGAGACGCTTAGCTCACCAAGTTTTACTTCTCTCATAGCGTGTTTTGCAAACGCTATGCGCGTCCCGATCGCAAGACTTGGCCGCTACGTGTGCCGCTGTCGACGCCGCTCTTAAACAAGGTTTCGCCGTTGACTATGGTGTATTCCATGCCGCGCGATGGGACGACCAAACGGCGTCCCCCACCAGGCAAGTCGTTCACCATTTCACCCGTTTTATCGGAGCCGACTGTTGCCATATCAAATATTGCAAAGTCCGCAGCTAGCCCTGGCGCGATACGTCCGCGGTCCTTAATGCCGAACAACGCGGCGGGCTCGGTGGTAATACGCTGCACCGCTCGTTCCAAGGACAAAACCTCTTGTTCTCGTACCCAAGTACCAAGCAGATAGGTGCAATAGCCTGCATCGCACAAAGCATCGACATGCGCGCCGCCGTCGGACAAGCCGATCATCGTGCGTGGGTCGGTGATAAGTTCCGGGATACGGCTCTCGTCTGAATTAAACAACTCGTAATTGAATTGCATTTGTAGCTTATCTTCTATTGCCAAATCTAGAAATGCGTCAACCGGATCGATGTTTCTTTCTTTCGCAACTGCAGCAATGGTACGGCCTTCGTATTTCTGCATCGCCGGGTCGCCGGTTTCCAGCACGGTTAAGACGTCCCAGTTCGAGGTGAATATTAGCGGACGTTTTAACGCCTCTTTGAACGCACTGCGGAATTCGCTAGTCGACAGGATTGCAATTTGCTCATCGACGCTTCGATTAAGCAGCGGGTTCACACAATCCATGTTGGCAAAAATAAACGGCTTGTGCAGATCGATTTGAATAATAAATGGCCGACAAGTACTTTGCGGAATCCCGCCGCGTTCGATTAAGTCCGCGACTTCAATAAGCGTATTTTGGCAAGCGTCGGGCTTATCGTCGCGATTGAGTAATGCTAACCAGGTAACCGGCCGCTGGCTTTCGGTGAGTAAGAGATCGAGTAAGGCCCGTTCGGACTCATCGACTTTTGACACCTCGTTGGTTAAGGCAAGTTCGATAGTGCCACGCCCCATGTCGCGCAACACGTTACAGTATGCGCGTAGCTCGTCTTCGCTCGCCATGCGGCAGGCCAAAGGGCGGCCTTGGTAGCCGACGTGCTGTTTGGTGTTGGTCGTTGTGAAGCCAAACGCGCCGGCCTCCATCGCTTCTTGAAGCAAGCCTTTAATCGATCCCTTCTCATCCTCGGTCGCGGCGCGCTCCATCGATTCTTCGCCCATCACGTAATGACGGAATGGCGTTAGCGGTGCAAGAAAACCGAGGTTCAAGCCGGAACCGCGAGCGTCGGCGGCATCCATATACTCAGGAAACGTTTCCCAATCCCATGTGACGCCTTCGTTTAACACCTCGAAAGGGATCGCTTCGACGTTGACCAGATCCCATGCCGCAATTTCACGCGCTTCGGGTTTGCACGGCGCAATGCCGACACCGCAGTTGCCCATCATGACGCTGGTAACGCCATGCCAGCATGATGGTGAGGTGACATCATCCCAACAAATTTGCGCATCGTAGTGTGTATGTGGGTCGACGAATCCGGGCGCGACGATTAAGTCGCTAGCGTCGATTGTCTCTTTAGCGCGACCGTCGACTTTGCCAACTTCAACAATGCGTCCATCAGTCACCGCGACATCGGCGTGAATTCGATCTGCCCCGGTGCCATCGACTACGGTGCCGTTACGAATAATTAGATCATATGACATGGGCAATCTCCTGGAAGGATTCAGTGTTGAAAGGCTTGATTACCTAGAATACTGCCATGGGTAGCCAAAAGGTACTAGGGTCTGTTTATCTTTCATCTTCACCACTGCCGGCAGTTATTTTTCCTTTCAGCACGGCAGAAGGAGCCCCATGTGGTTACTCCACATCAGTGACTGATAGCGCCGATGCAGGGGAAAATAATCCCAGCCCGTTGGGTTGAGCCGGAAAGATAAACGGACCTTAGACGCTAGAGCAAGATTTAGCGGCAAATTCGAAGAACGTTGCGTTCGTTTAATCGGCGCCGAAAGCCGCCCTAGTGGCCAAATCTAACGCTCGCGGGTCGGATTCTTTGGCACATCGCGGAACGGACCGCCGTCCATGCGCGGTTCTTTCGCCATGCCAAGCACTCGTTCTGAGATGATATTACGTTGGATCTCATCGGTTCCGCCGGCAATTGAGGTTGCAGGAACCGACAGTAAGATCTCGGCGATAACGCCGTTAAGCGGTGAATCTTCCCCGGCCAGCATCGAATTCGCGCCGCTAATGGCTGTGTGTACTTTGGCCGCCTGACGCGCGACATGGCTGGAAGCCAATTTCCCTAAAGACCCTTCCGGGCCTTGCGGTCGACCTTGTTCCTGTGCGGCTCGCGCACGCTGGGCGGTTAATTCTGCCGAGCGCGACAACATCAATAATTTGGCCATTTCCTGGCGCACGCTCGGATCGGTGATGCGCCCCGTCTCCAGCGCTCTCGAGAACACCAAATCAACACGCCCGGCACGCTGCGGGTACCATTTGTAAGGTTCCATAACGGTTGCGACTTCGGCGCGCTCTTCGGCATATATTCGTCCATCGCGATCGGAGACTTTTCCCCAGCGTCTTAGCGCATCCGCACCACGTCGCTCGTGGGCTAAGGTTGTCATTGCAATTTTCCAACCGTCACCGATTTTCGACACTAAGTTATCTGCCGGCACAGTTGCGTCGGTAAAAAAGACTTGATTGAACGACGCATGGCCATTCATTTGTTTTAGCGGATGTACTTCGACCCCTGGCTGATGCATGTCGAGTATGAAAAATGACAGGCCTTGATGTTTCGGCACGTCCCAATCAGTGCGCGCCAAAAGCAGACCCCATTCGGCATGATGCGCGCTCGTCGTCCAAACTTTCTGGCCGTTGACGATCCAATTATCGCCATTCCGATCGGCGCGCGTTGTTGCACCGGCCAGATCCGAACCGCTACCGGGCTCACTAAATAACTGACACCAGGTATCTTCTCCGGTCAAGATGCGGCGCAAGAAACGCGCTTTTTGCTCGTCGTTTGCGCAATCGAGTAGCGTCGCGGCGGCGAGCATGCGAATGCCTATTTTCGCGACCCCGACGGCACCGGCTTTTTCGAACTCGTCGTCGACGATGGAGTTAAATTTTACTGGCAGGCCGCGCCCAAACCATTGCGCTGGCCAATGTGGCACGCCCCAGCCGCAATCGGCCAACTTATTTCGCCAGTCGATCAAACTCACCTCTGGATCCCAATTATCGGCCAGCCACGCGCGAACCTCATCGCGAATTGGGTTTTCGTCGTTAGCCGTCATGCCTGCGCCTCCAAACAACTGATGTAGCGTTCGCGGTGATAACTGGGATCACCGAGAAATACTTCAGAACTTTTCGCCCGCTTGTACCAAAGATGCGTGTCGTGATCCCATGTAAATCCGATCCCGCCGTGCAATTGAATGCTCTCGATGGCGGTTCTCATATAGGTATCCGACACCGTTGCCTTAGCAAATGATGCCAACGACGAGACCTCCGGATCTCCATCGTCCAACGCTTGGGCTGCGTAGTACCCGGCCGATTTCGCCAACTCGACATCGAGCAACATTTCGGCACATTTATGTTTAACCGCCTGGAACGATCCGATCACGCGACCGAATTGCATGCGCAACTGCGCGTACTCAACCGTTGCGTCGAGTAACGCTTGGGCGCCACCGATCATTTCATTCGCTAGCGCGATTGCGCCCTCATCGAGTACTCGCGCAATCGTCTGCCTAACGTTTCCTTCGCTGTTGAGCAACTGTGCTCGGACTCCGGAGAATTGAAGCTGCGCAAGTCGGCGCGTCGCGTCAATCGTATTGACAGCCCGTCGTTGCAAGCCGTTTGCATCGCCTTCGACGAGGTACATACCAATCCCATCCGCCCCGCTGGTGCCCAATGTCCGCGCAACGACGATAACAATGTCTGCGATGTGGCCGTCGAGAACAAACTGCTTCGACCCGTCTAGTAAAAACCCGTCGTTTGATGGCGTTGCAGTAAGCGCGATGTCGCTACCATCCCAATTGCCAGCGGCTTCGGCAATCGCCAAGCTCGCTATCTTTTCCCCACTCGCGAGCAGCGGCAAGAGCGTCGATTTTTGCGCATCATCCGCGCCGTGCAAAATTGCCGAAGTGGCTAGAATCGCGGAGCCGAAATACGGCGAGCACAATAGCCCGCGACCCATTTCTTCGAGCCCAATGCAGAGCTCAACACAACCAAACCCCGCGCCACCGTAAGCCTCGGGAATGTGGATGCCGGCAAGGCCGAGATCTTGGCAAAGTTGTTGCCACACGTCGCGATCGAAACCTTCGCTCGATTCCATCACCCGACGAACTTCAGTCGTTGGCGATTTATCGCGCACGAAACGCTGCACACCGTCGCGGAATTGCTCCTGCTCATCGCTAAAACTAAATTGCATTTGATCCCCTTTCGATCTTCGAGGGT
>CAWLAW010000186.1:0-6323 GCA_963854885.1 Gammaproteobacteria bacterium
TCAACAATCCGCTGAAAGTGCGTTGGAAAAGAACGGCATTGATTTGTCCGGACGCGCGTTGCGCGTCAACATGGCGCAAGAAAAATCCGGCGGCCGCGGCGGTCGACGTGGCGGCGGTGGCGGCGGCGGCGGCGGTCGTTGGTAGGCTAGACCCCACACCGACGATGTGCCGGTACTGATCGAATAAGCCTAAACATGGCGATCCGCAACTGAACTGAGTTGCGGATCGCTTGTACCTCTTCCTGAAATTTCCACAGGATAACGTCGCGATTGATTCTGTCTGAGGCAACTGGTTTTGCTTGGACGGTATTGATTCGAACAAACAATTATTTTACGCCAGCATCGCCGATTAGTTGTCGGATCCTCGCCGGGGATAATTGCCCATCCATCACTTCGACCCCAAACGGATGCACGACATCTTCGACAGCGCCCATGCGCACTGTGGTCGTTGCAATGCAGCCATCCTCGCAGCCGCCTTCTCGTGGTTGGATAAGTACTGGCTGAAGACGCTAGCAGCGAACTGCGCGAACAAAAAAATCGACGGCTAATAGTGAGGCGGGATTTCCTCCCCAGTTGAATCACTGGACGAATCTAACGTCGTTATCCGTGTCATCACGGCCTTAAATCCTTCCTCGAGATTCAGTATGCGTTGCTGTTGCTCTACGATGATATCGTTCAATATCTGCAAGGTATCTTCTTGGTGAGCGAGCTTTGTTTCGAGCTCAATGATTCGATCTTCTTCGGACATGACACTATCCTATTACGACTACGTGGCCGGTAAATTTCGACAAGCGCAAATGGTGCGGCCTTTTGCGCGCGCAATCAACGGGACGCGTGGGAATATTCCGCATAGCACTGACAGATGAAGGAGCACCGCGATGGGCGATCGACTTAAGGGTAAATCCGCGTTGATTACAGGGGCGAGTCGAGGTATCGGTTATGCGATCGCCGAATCGTTCGCGGCGCAGGGCGCGAATGTGGCGCTCAATGCGCGAGAACCGAAGCGCTTAGAAGCTGCGGCTGATCGGTTAAAGTCTGAATATGACGTTAACGTCACGACTTTTGCTTGCGACGTTTCAGATCGTCCCAAAGTCGAAGAAATGATTGGTGCAATCGAAGGTGCGGGCCAAATCGATATTCTCGTCAACAACGCCGGCATTCATAAATCTGCGAGTTTCATGGACTACTCTTTCGAAGATTTTAAGAGAATCGTCGACGTTAATCTTTATAGCGTTTTCCATGTGACCCAGGCGACTCTGCCGAAAATGATTGAGCGTCAAGCGGGGCGTATTATTAATATTGCTTCGTCTGCGGGGAAGTGGGGCTCTCGAAACCAAAGTGCCTACAATGCGTCGAAACACGCGGTCGTTGGCGTTACGCGTTGCCTAGCACTTGAGCTGGCCCCACACAATATTCTAACGAATGCGATTTGCCCGTGGATCGTGGAAACGGATCTGGCCGAGAGTTTTATGCGCGAGCACTCGGCAGCGGCAGGCGTATCCGTAGATGAGTTCGAGCACGCGATTAAAAATAGTGTGCCGTTGAAACGCTGGATCCAACCTGAAGAAGTTGCAAATCTCGCGGTATTTCTAGCCTCGGACGAGTCTAGCTACATTAATGGCCAATCGTGGAGTGTCGATGGCGGGTACACAATGACCTAACTCCAAACAGATTGCCTGGGTCGAAAGTAGCCGCCGACCAACGGTCGTGCGACCACGTTCGGTATACGGATTAATCTAAACTGTAAACGCTGCCCTTGAACGACATTGTTTTGAGTTCGAGTATGCCGACTGCCATAACGCTGTTGCCGCCCGAACTCATGCCAATTGATTCAAGAAACAGAACCGTTGGCGCAACCCAGCACGAATTCGTATTCAATACGCTGTTCTCACTCCAGCGATCCTTATTTGATTCGATCGCTTGTGGTTTTTTCTTTTGTTAGTCAGTACGCTGAGCATTCAGGCAGCGTAATAAATCCGTGAACGCCGTTCGTTTACGGGATTGATAGAACTAGCGGGAGAACGCTTATGTCGGCGAAGCCAGATTCAGAGAATAAATTTACTTTTGTCGAAGCAACTATCGGCGACGCACATCGGGCGATCGAAGATGGCACCTTAAGTGCTCGCGCGATGGTAGACGCGTATCTCGAACGGATTGCGGCATACGATCAACAAGGCCCGAGCCTAAACGCGATTGTATCTCTGAATGACACCGCACGTGCGCGAGCGGACGAACTTGATGCAAGTTTTACCACGACTAAAAATTTATCCGGTCCGCTGCACGGGATTCCCATCTTAGTAAAAGACAATGTCGAGACCGCCGACATGGCCACGACCCAGGGAACGATCGGTTTGCAAAACTATCGGCCGAAACATGACGCGACCGTGATCAAGAAGCTAAAAGCGGCGGGTGCGATTATTCTTGGCAAGACGACGCTTCCGGATTTTGCGACGTCGTGGTGGGCATACTCGTCGCTGAGTGGCGAAACCCGTAATCCCTATGCACTCGATAGGGATCCTGGCGGTTCGAGCGCCGGAAGTGGGGCAGCTGCTGCGGCAAACTTCGCCATGGCGGCTATCGGTACGGATTGCGGTGGTTCGATTCGAGTGCCGAGTTCGTTCGACAATTTGGTCGGGATTAGAAGCACGCCAGGGCTAATCAGCCGCAAGGGCGCCGGCACTTTAGTATTTTTTCAAGACACGATCGGTCCGATGACACGAACAGTTACGGACGCCGCGCGGATCTTCGACTGCCTCGTCGGTTACGACCCGGATGATTCGCTAAGCGCCCAATACTTGGCCGCGAAGGCACCGGATAGTTACCAGGATGGACTCGATTACAATGGACTCAAAGGTGCCCGCATTGGACTCGTCACGAACGCACTTGGGGCAGACGACGATCCTTTTGCAGCACCGGTCAACCGCGTTGTTGCTGATTCGATAGCCTCAATTCGAGAAGCTGGAGCGACGGTTGTCGACCTTGCGATCCCCGATTTAATGCAGCACATCGTCAACACCTCGATGTATGTCAATTGTTCAAAGTTTGAAATTAACCAGTTCTTAATGGCACGTCCCGACGCTGGTGTGCGTAGCCTGACGCAAATCTACGAGCAACAACGCTACCACCCAATGCTCGACCTGATCGACGCTTGTATCAGTGGACCGGAAATGCCGGAGTACGATCCCATGTATTATCGCCGCTTAGCAGCGCGTGAAGAATTCGCCCGAGTCGTCCTAAATTCGATGGCTGGCGCGTCACTCGACGCGCTGGTTTTTCCGAGCGTGCAAGTGGTACCGCCAACACGAACACAACTAAACGAACGTGTTTGGACGACGCTAACATTCCCAACCAATACCTTGATCTCATCGCAAACCTGGCTGCCGGCCGCGACAGTACCGGCCGGATTTAGTGAGGACGGCTTGCCGATCGGTCTTGAGTTTCTAGTCAAACCTTATGCAGAGGAGACGATGTTCCGACTGGCATACGCGTTCGAGCAGGCAACAGGACACCGCCGCTCCCCAGCGTCAACGCCGGAGATTTAGCCCGCGACGGTCAGCAGTGGTTCGATCGTGCCTAGATTTGAAGAGCTACCTAAATCTAAGCTTATTCGCTGGTGATGCGACGAATGATGTAGCCACCGGATCGCTCGTCAAGTTCGAGATCCAGGTGGCCGCGGCTTTGCGCCTCTTCCAATAATTTGTTGAACGAACGTACGCCGTAGTAACTCTCATTAAATCCCGGGCGCCGGCGTTTCAACGCCTGCTTGATCATCGAGCCCCATAAGATGTCCTGATCACCACGCTCGTTGTGTAAGGCGTCGGCGGTTTCAACGACGAGGTCGATGGCTTGCTGGAGCGGATCATCCGATTGCGATTTGGCTTTATCTTTGGTTTCGGTCTTTGTTGATTTCTTGCTTTTCCGCGCCTTACTCGTCGCTTCGTGTTGGCGCACAAGGTCATCGTAATAAATGAATTCGTCGCAGTTACTTATCAACAAATTCGATGTCGAATTCTTTACGCCGACCCCGATAACCGTTTTCGCATTTTCTCGTAGCTTGCTAACGAGCGGGGAAAAATCGGAATCGCCGCTAATGATGACGAATGTATCGACGTGAGACTTCGTGTAACACAAGTCCAAAGCGTCAACGACCATACGGATGTCGGCGGAATTTTTACCTGATTGGCGTAGATGCGGAATTTCGATCAACTCGAACGCTGCCTCATGCATGGGTTCCTTAAAGTCTTTATAACGGTCCCAATCGCAGTAGGCCTTTTTTACGACGATACTGCCTTTCACCAGCAGATGTTCTAAGACACGCTGAATATCGAATTTAGCGTATTTAGCGTCGCGTACCCCGAGGGCAATATTTTCGAAATCGCAAAATAACGCGAGATTTAAGTTCTCTAGTTCACTCGCCATCTCGATGGTCCTGGATTCAATACCTCAATCGGTATGCTGCCAATATAACGGAGTTGCTGGTCGATTTGTCGAATAAACGTGAAGCCTGGTCTGCGGTGGTAAACGGTTCGCTGAACGGGTGCCCGCAGCGACCAGCACATCATCCGAGCCCATCAAATTATTGGTAATGTCACGAAATTACGGCTATGTTTAAGTGAGAAGCTGACTAAAGGGACTCTCAATGGATTCGCAGTTGCAAGAGGTCATCGGTGACATACAGAAGTCGTATCGTGCCGATCCGGAGAAATCGAAGTTAACGTTTAAAACGTCGTCGAATCTTGGCGGACGATTCCGGTCGGATGTGAGCATTCGTGATCATGCGATGATTATTGACGAGCCGGAGTCAATCGGTGGGACCGACATGGGACCGAGTCCGGTCGAGGTGATATTAGCTGCGCTCGGGAGTTGCCAAGAGATTACTTACCGGGCCTATGCGACGGCGATGGGCATCGAAATCGATCGCATCTCGGTAGACCTCGAAGGGGACATCGATTTTCGCGGGTTTTTCGCGGTAGATGAGTCCGTGCGGCCCGGATACGATAAAATTCGAGCGACCGTGACAATAGAATCCGATGCCCCGGCTAGCGACATCGATAAACTTCGCGAGGTTGTTAACGGCCACTGTCCGGTACTCGATATTTTGAGCAATCCGGTCCCGGTGGAGTTGAACGTAGTTGTCCAGGGCGGCAAATAATTACTGTCGCACAGACGACCGCGCTGCCAGAGAAATGACCAATCGAGTTCACATAGAAAGCGCAGGTCAGCGTCGCTAACTTGCTAACGACAGCGACAATTCAATGAATTTAAAACGTCAGCCAATTGTCTATCGTCAATGTCTTGAAGGCGAATTCGACTCGGTGTATTTCATCATTAACGAAGCCGCGTCGGCCTACAAGGGACAAATCCCAGAGGAACATTTAACTGATCCGTATATGTCTCGCCAAGAATTTCGCGACGAAATCGCCGCCGGGGTCGAATTTTGGGGCTATGAAGTCCACGATGCACTGCGCGGCGTGATGGGGATCCAGCGCTCGCAGGATGTCGTGCTGATCCGCCACGCGTACACGCGGTCGGAGTTCCAAGGCCAAGGAATCGGAGGAGGTTTGCTCAAATATCTACTCGCGAAAACGAGCCGACCCGTTCTTATCGGTACATGGGCTGGATTGGCTCGTACGATCGATTTTTACCGCGGCCACGGGTTTAATGTTGTGCCGCCAGAAACTATCGGACCCTTGTTACGAAAATATTGGCAAGTTCCGGATTCACAGATCGACAATTCCGTGGTGTTAGCTAACGTTGCGATCGAGCAATTGAATTACTAGCAGCCGGCCGAACCCCTAAGTCCGACAGGCGGCTAGCTTGATTGACGGTGCGGGGTCGCTACGAACTGTCGTCCGCATCTTCATCTTCCTCCCAGCTATAGCGCTTTTTCGCTGCGCTCGGATCCCAGCGGCGGCAAATAAAGGCAAGCGATACCCCAAACGCTGCGCCGAAGAAATGCGTTTCAAATGAAATGTTCGGATCGTTCGGGAAGATCCCCCAAATCATCCCGCCGTAAAGGAAGAAAACTAGCATCGACAATGCGATAGCTTGTCGATCCCACCGAATCGCGCCAATCGTAAAGACGAAGAACATCATGCCAAACGTTAAGCCGCTCGCACCATAATGCGTAACGTGTCGCGCGAATAACCAAACGCATAAGCCCGTGCCAAAATACAAAATCGGCAAGGTCAATTTAGCAGCGCGTGGGTATGCGTAAAGCAACGCCGTCCCGAGGATGATAAGCGGCACAGTGTTTGAGGCTAGGTGCGACCAAGAGCCGTGGATCAGCGGTGCAAAGACCACGCCGAGGAGACCGTCTAGGC
>CAWLAW010000187.1:0-6313 GCA_963854885.1 Gammaproteobacteria bacterium
CGAATGCGGATCCATGAGTATCTCTAAGCCACGTTTGGCCGCCCATTCGACCGCTCCCTGGGAGCTCGCGGCAACCCACGTTGGTGGATGCGGTTTCTGGGCTGGCTTCGGCAGGACTTCTACGTCCTCGTATTGATGGTATTTGCCCTTGTAAGTGAGACGCTCGTTTTGCCACGCAGCCAAGACAATTTCGACAACTTCGCGAAATCGTTCCGTGCTTTCCTCTACGGGTACATTGAACACCTCGAATTCCTCCCGATCAAAACCGCGTCCCGCGCCCCAGTTGATTCTTCCGCCGGAGAGAATATCGAGTAGCGCTATTTCTTCAGCGATGCGAAGTGGATGATAAAACGGTGCCAAGGTAACCGCCGCTCCGATCCTCAAGCGTTTAGTGCGCGCGGCGATATTCATTGCCATGACATGAACGGACGGGCACACGCTATAACTACTGAAATGATGTTCGGCTAACCAAACCGCGTCGTACCCGGTTTGCTCCATAATTTCTATTCGATCGAGTGCGCGCGAATATATTGTTTCAAGCGGGATGCTCCGATCGAGCCACCCGAAAAACTGAAGAATGCCAAATTTCATGTGCTTAGAACGTCATGGTTTTGAACGAACGGCAGTAAAGGGGCCTCTAAAGCCGACTAATGGGCCTCGTTCCTACCGCCGGTACTATGTCAGGCGACTGGTCGAAATGAAAGTCGAGCTCGGTTGTCGCCGAGGCCGTTTTGAATTCGACAACCGGACCCGATGTCCTCTAGGATCGCGGTTCACTCATTTTTAAAAACTCGAAAAAACTTAGTTATGGACGTTTTAGAAGCCATTGAATCTCGAAAATCAATTCGAGCATTCACCGACCAATCGGTCCCATTGGACGTTGTAAAACAGCTCATCGAATTGTCACAACGCGCGCCAAGCGGCACGAACACCCAACCGTGGCACGTGCACATATGCACCGGAGATGTGCGTCAAGCGATAACCGATGATGTTCTAGCACTCGCTGGAAAAGGCGATGCAAAAACATACGAACATTACAACTATTACCCGGATAGTTGGCTCGATATTCACCGCGATCGACGGCGCGGGGTGGGCTGGGGTTTATATGGCTTGCTCGGGATTAAGAAAGGCGACCGCGAAGCTGCGGCGCGTCAGGGCGCAAGAAATTTCAAGTTCTTCGATGCGCCAATTGGACTATTTGTTACCACGGACGCTTATTTGGCGTTGGGGAGTTGGGCCGATACCGGCATGTACATCCAGACCATTATGCTTGCCGCGCGCGGCTTCGGATTGCATACCTGTCCGCAAGCCGCCTGGATCCAGTTTCAAGAACCCATCTTTAAACATTTGAATATCCCCGGCGATCAAGTGCTCGTATCAGGGATGAGCCTGGGCTATGCGGACCCGGAGGCAATTGAAAATACGCTCGTCAGCGACCGCGAGCCGATCGACAATGTTGCAACGTTTCATGGCTTCGACGATAGCTGACTAACCTGCCTTATCGGTGTCGGGTCTATTCGGAATATTCGGGTGGTGGATTTATTGCGAGAAGTTCCGTGCCGCTAGATAACCCCGCTGGAGCGTAGGTCCGCAATTTGCTCTAGTGAGCGCCCCAGGTCGGCGATTATTTCATCTGTGTGCTCGCCAAGTTTCGGTGGTCTGCTGTGGATTTTGCCAGGCGTATCGGACAATTTTATGGAGATACCTGGTTGTTTCGCGTCGCTAAGTCTCTCGTCATCGACGGGCACAATCATTTCTCGATGTTGCAACTGTGGATCAGACATCTCTTCGCCCAGCCCATTGACCTCGCCGACGCACACATCGACGTCGGCAAAAAAATCCACCCACTGCGCGCAGGTTTTCGTCTGCATAATGGCGTCAAGCTCTGTTTTTACTTGTCGCTGTTCGTCGCTCGCCGGGTTCTGAAAGTCGTCGGTTTGAAGGTGGTATTTTTTCAGATCGGGCCTTTGAAGCGCATCGCAAAAATTGTTCCATAGCCACGGTTCCATACAACCGACCGAGAACCATTTCCCGTCTTGCGTGGGATAGACGGTGTAGTAGGCTTGGTCGCCTGAAAAAACGTTTTCGCCGCGATGGGGTTCAGGCCCGCCGATGAAAAAATTCCTGATTCCAGGCACGGCAGCGAGCAAAGCGAAAGATGTGTCGAGGTAGGAGACATCCACATGTTGACCGCGACCCGTTGATTGTCGTGCGAACAACGCTAAAAGTATTCCGATTACGCCGTGCATAGTCGCGCCGGCGTAGTCGCCTATTACGTTCAAGGGGATCGGTGGCGGGCCGTCGGCGCCGCCGATCTGATTTAACATGCCAGAAATTGCTAGGTAGTTGAGATCATGTGCGGCTTTATCTTTATACGGACCATCTTGGCCGAATCCGCTAAGCGAACAATAGACTAAGCGTGGATTAATCTGACTTAACGTCGCGTAATCTGCGCCGAGACGCGCGGTTACCCCAGGTCGAAATCCCTCGACGACGACATCGGCTTTGGCAGCCATTTCCTGAAAAATTCCTTGCGCACTCGGATCTTTTAAATTTAGCGTGACACTTTTCTTGTTCCGGTTTGTATATTCTGATAGCACCCAGATGTCTTCTTGTTTTGCGTCAAAATGTTTCTCCGCGCCGGCTTGCGGCGGCGTTTCAATCTTGATCACCTCAGCGCCCATATCGCCAAGCATCATCGTACAAAACGATCCCGGAGCAACCCGGTTTAACTCGAGTACACGAATACCATCTAATGCCCCTGCCATATCTTCATCCTCGCTGTGATTCACTTCGATCCTAACCGAAATTAGCGACCGAGGAATGGTTGTCAGGCGGAAGACACGAAACCGACGAGGCTGACTTATAGAAGGAGAAATAAAGTAAGCTGGCGCGCGTTACAACCGGCAATGGAATTGAAAGTGGCACAATGGCAACCCCTCGGATCGGAGGTCCCAACCGGTGGCAACCGGCTGACGAAATTATTGGGTCGAATGACCATGAGAGTCATGGGATGGCGGCTCGAAGGTGAATTCCCGAACGAGGCGAAGGTTATCGTCGCTGTAGCCCCGCATACGTCAAATATCGATTTTTTATTAACGGTCACTGTGATTTGGGGACTCGGGCTAAGGGCTTCTTTTCTGGCCAAGCAATCTTTATTTAAATTCCCCCTGGGCGTGATCATGACGGCGTTCGGCGGCATTCCGGTGGACAGAAAATCATCTCAAGGCTTAGTCGAGCAAATGACGGAACGTTTTGAATCTCGATCGCAATTGGTTCTGGGTATCACCCCAGAGGGGACGCGCAGCGACGTTCCTGATTGGAAGCGTGGTTTTGCGCTAATCGCCGCCGCCGCCAAGGTGCCTGTCTTACCAGCGATCTTAAATTACGAAACGAGAGTCGTGTGCTTTCACCCGGTTATTTCTGACGTTAGCGACGCTGAGGAGACCATGCTCGCGGTGCAAACCGCGGCAGCTACCGGAGCGTCGTGTAAACGTTGATCAGCGTATTTGTTTAACGCGAGAAGCCGGCCCTTATTGGCGCCAACCCCCCGATTGCTTGGTTAAACAATGTCGAGATGCCGGGACTCATCAAATTCTCCTCTCGACCCGGACGACGACAGTGCGGAAACTCATTCGCGATCTCGATCACGGGGCCAACGCGCCCGTCGAACCGCCGAGAAACACTAAATATTTTTATTCGTGACTGCGATCGGTGAATTTGTCGAAATAAGTGTCGCGTCCACGCACCCCAGCGTTCGCGAGAATCGGCAGGGCCGCGTCGATCATAGGTGGCGGACCACAGAGATACGCTTGGCAGCCGGCGAGATCAAAATCGTCGATTGTCCGAATAAAGTCTGAAACGTAGCCCCGTGCGCCAGTCCAGTCGGAGTCGTCCGGCTCTTCGGACAATACGGGTAGAAAGCGAATCGTACCGCGCCATGCTGCGGTTAGTGCGGCTACCACTGATTCGTTATACAAATCAGCCTGCGTTCGCGCTCCATAGAGATACACAACCGATCGCTTGAGCGCTTGCTGAGCGCCTTGCTCAAGCATCGCCTTTATTGGTGCCATACCACTGCCGCCAGCGATGCAAATCATCGGCACGTCGGACTCGCGTATCCGGAAGATCCCATATGGACCATCGACGGTGAGTTTTTCATTTGACCGGTCGGGCCCCGCGAACCAGCCGGAGACTTCCCCGTCCGGAATTAAGCGAATATGAAAGCTGAGTTCTTGTGCGCCACCTGCGAGCGGCGCGCTGGCAAATGAATACGAGCGGGGGGTATCGACGCCCGGAATACTCAGATTTGCGTATTGTCCGGCGTAGTACTGAATCGGCTCGTCGAGATGCACGCAAACGTCGATGATATCTCGCGTCAGCGGTGTGATTTCTTCGATTTTCCCATTGCGTGTCGCCGCGGGGATGGTCGGCAAACCGTCGTCTAGAGTGTCGACGCGGATCTTAAGATCCGTTTTGGCCAACGATTGGCAAGCAAGAATTGTCCCGCTTTGCATTTCCTCCATTTCGAGAACGTAGGCAAAATCGGTGAGCGCTTTGATGTCTCCTTCGAGAAGTTGCGTTTTGCACGTTGAACACGCTCCCGTTTGGCATTCGTACGGATAGGCGAGCCCCGCTTTTAACGCCGCTTGTAATATCGTTTCTTTGGCACCAACGGTAATGGTCGTGCCGAACGGTTCTACAACGACTTGATAGGTCTTAGTCGACCGATTGAATAGACGTTTTAACATAATTCCTGATGACTAAGTCGCAGCGTAATATCTATCACCTGCTGGCGGTGGATAGAAAAGGTATTAGTGCTGGCAGCAAAAAAAGAAAGCCAGACAATCGTCTGGCCTCGCGGAGTAAAGTGAACTGTTTGAGCTATGCGTGGGACGCGGTTCATCGTCGGTTGTACACAACAAGTTCGCATTCCTCATTCTGTTCAGCTGCGATTTTCTTCTCAGCCTCGGTTGCGAACTCTTCGTCCCAACGCAAAACTTGTGGACCCATTAGGCGACGAAAAATCGGCGGGAAGTACGCGAGAAACGCATTCGTTACGCAACCGGTCGCGAGAATCGGTGATTCGCCTTGCTGCACTCTTGCGAGTTCGTGAAACGGGCGATTTGGATGCTTGTGATGCTCGGAATGCTTGCTCACGTTGAATAAGACCACTTGAGACATGAGCCGGTTGCAGTTCCACGAATGCCGATCACCATCGGGTTCGCCTGGGGCGCACACTTGGCCATGGTGGAATTGATAACCGATCGCCTCGCACATCATTTTACTCATCCAAAAAGCGACCGTGTACATTCCCACCGCGATCCAACCACCAAGCAAATAAACGATCGTTCAGAGGACTCCAATGCGTAACGTAGAGCGGATCATTTTGTTACCAATCCAGAAAACCGAATGGCCGTATTTAGCGAGTCGATCTTTTTCGACCAATGCCCACCGAGGATAAATCCAAGAACCGTGACGCCAATGAAAATATTATTAGTTAGATACTTCGTATACTTGAGCATGCTTCTCTTCCTTGTCGTGCCGCGAAGCGCGCGGAAAATATCGTTCGACTGATCATATATTCTCGCATGAAGTACGGCTAAATCGCACGCGGCAGTGAGGCGACGTTAAGGCTTGCCATGCATTCGTTTGTGTTGCATTGCAATAGCGATGCCCGAATGATTTGTGCGCCCGTTTTTTAACGCGTGTAATCATTCGGCCAATTGCCGGACGTCACGGATCTGATCAAAACGACGTACTCACATCGTTGTTTTGGGTAATGTGACTGCGAACCAGTGAAACGTTGCACGACCAATCGAACGCTTACGCCTCCCACAACAATTGCGGATGCGGCACTGTCCATGACGCTTTTAAATACCAAGCACCAAGTACTTCATGAGGATCGAGTTTGTGGAGATGCGGATACAATCCCGATTTGCCAAACTCTAACGTACCGTTACCAGACCAAATCTCATGGATCTTAAAATCCTGTGACGGAATAAGCAGCAGTTGTTTTATCGGTTGTCCGTTTTCTTCGGCGGCAGGAAATTTTCGGATTTGGAGAAAATCCCCGCCCGCAAGTTCGGCGAATTGGTTTTCAAGCGGGATGCTTCGTCCAACTTCCGGCGGACTCGTGATATTAATACTCATACGCATGAGCTGCTCTCGGTAACGCACGCACTCGCCAAATATTTGGCTACCGTGAAAACGCAGATCGGTTGAATCGCAAATATTCGCCGGCCAGCCGTACAACTCGCGCGCCATGGTTAACGCTATATCGTGATCGACCCAAATGTAGTTGATGTACCAA
>CAWLAW010000188.1:0-6289 GCA_963854885.1 Gammaproteobacteria bacterium
AAAACAGTTGCGACGACGTGCCGTACCACTGGCCAGTGGAGGAACTGTTCAAGCACCGAAGAATGAGCTGGCGGCGACGTTTCGCGAAGCAACTTCTGAACAGCATTGTCGAGATGTCGTGCTGGGACTGCCCGATCGACGAGCCCAGATTTCTCTGCACGGCGCGCATCCAAATTCTTCCCCGTGAGCATCATTTCCATCGCGCGAAATACGCCGACTCGCTCAACAAGGCGCACCGTTCCACCGAATCCAGGATGGATCCCCAACAACACTTCGGGAAGACCGAGTCGCGTCGATGGCTCATCGAGAGCAACTCGATAACGGCAGGCCAATGCAAGTTCCAGCCCACCACCTAAACAAAATCCGTGCAACCGAGCGACGGTCGGAAACGGTAGGTTTTCAATTTTCACAAATAACTTATGGACTTGCTTAATCATCGCGACGGTTTCATCGGGATCCGTGAGGTTTTCAAATTCATTGACGTCGGCACCGACAATAAACCCCGAGCTCTTAGTCGAAAAGAATACGACGCCACGTGGCCGAGTGCGCTCTAGCTCGTCGACAATCCCGGTGAGTTCTTCCAATACGGCACTTGATAACGTATTCGACGTCTGGCCCGGACAATCGATGGCTAACCAGGCGATATTCTCCGTATCGAGATTTAAACTCCAGTAACGGCGTTCGGACACAGGCGTTTCCGTCTCGCTTAACTCTGTGTTCATAGCAGCTTCCCGTCGGTTAAGGAAAAACGCTTTTTCGCAAGCATAAGCCTTGTCATACGCGTTCGAGCAACATTGCGCCGCCTTGTCCCCCGCCGATGCAAATTGCGGCTATACCACGCTTGGCCTTGCGCATCCTCAGCACATGTAGGAGATGTAACACGATTCGTGCGCCGCTCGTCCCTACCGGGTGACCTAACGCTACAGCGCCGCCATCGACATTCAAACATTGTTCGTCGAGTTCACCCATTGCCTTGCGCAGTCCGAGTTCGGACTTACAATACTGAGTGTCTTTAAACGCCGCGACGCATGCCAATACCTGTGCGGCAAACGCTTCGTTTATTTCCCAGAAATCAATTTTGTCCAGCGCGATTCGACGGCGGCGCAGCAATGGTGCGCACGCGTGAACTGGACCAAGCCCCATCTGACGTGGATCCAAACCGGCCCACTCGGAATCTACAATACGCCCTAAGACTTCCAAATTATGATCTTTAACGGCCTGCTCACTGGCTAAGATCACCCAACATGCGCCGTCGGTAATTTGCGCGCTGTTGCCCGCTGTTACGTGGCCGAACTCTTTGTCAAAAACCGGTTTTAGTTTGGCCAGGCGATCGATCGATGAATCCGGTCGCACGCCGTCGTCGTGATCATATTGATTCCCAGAAGAGTCAACCAGCGGCGTGATTTCGCCCATGCGCCCGGCCGCCTGCGCTTCGACTAAGCGCAAATGGCTGCGCACTGCGAACTCATCCATTTGTCCACGAGTGATCCCGAATCGATGCGCCAGCACTTCCGCCGTTTGCCCCATCGACAGACCAACTACCGGATCGGTTAGGCCGCGCAAAATCGCTATCACTGGTTTTAGATACCCTGGCCTCAAGGACAGCAAGGCCTTGATCCTGTCCGTTACAGAACGAGCTGCCATCCAGCGTCCGAACCAAGCCACCATTTCTGAACCCCATAGAATTGGGGCGTGACTCATTGACTCGGTGCCTCCGGCAAGTACAAGGTCCGCCTTGCCCAACATAATTGAGCGCGCGCCGCTGTCTATTGCCTGCATTCCGCTCGCGCAATTCCGCTGTACGGTCCACGCCGGTACGCTATTTCCACAACCAATGCGCAGGGACACGACCCGACCAATGTTCACCTCGTCGGGAGTAGGACCGATGCATCCCAGCACAACTTCGTCAAATTCCGTCGCCTTAAACGGTTGGCGTGCCAGCATTGGCTGCGCACCTAGTACCGCTAAGTCGGATGGTCGAAAAGGCCCTGGACCGGAGCGTGCTTTCAGGAACGGGGTTCTAGAACCATCGACTATATAGACGGCGCTTTGCTTATCGTTGCTACCACGTCTTGTGGCCATATTCGCTCCTTCTCGGTGTCAATTACGCAATGGACGGCAACTGCAGGGGCACATTTGTGATAGTTAATTGATCACACGTAAGCGCGGATCGAAGGCGTCACGCACTGCATCGGCGAATAAATTCGCCGCCAACACGAGAACAAACATGAACACCAACGCCGCGAGTAATGACCACCATACAATCGGTTCTCGTGCTAATTCGAGTCTCGCACTATTGATCATGTTACCCCAGCTCTCCATGCTCGGGTCTACGCCGATATTGATGTACGACAAAACTGCTTCGGCAAGGACCAGACCGCTGAAATCGAGGACGATAGAAATCATCACGATGTGCATAATATTCGGTACCATGTGACGCATCAGAATCGTCGTGTGACTAACGCCGAACGCGCGCGCTGCTTCAACGAAATCGACTTGGCGTAACTTCAAAGTCTCGCCACGCAAGAGCCGACACAAACCTGTCCAACTTGTAATCCCAAGTATTACGCACAGTGCCAGTAGTCGAAGGTCTGCTCGTGCAACAAGACTCGTAAATGAATCCGCATGTCTGCTCATATAAACTTCAAGAATGAGAGCGGCGGAAGCAATCAAGAGAACCCCAGGGATTGAGGATAAGGTGGTGTACAAATACTGAATGACGTCATCGATGCGGCCGCGAAAATATCCGGCCGAAATCCCTAGAATCATCGCAAACGGCAACATCACTAGTGTTGTCAACGTGCCAATCATCAGTCCCGTTCGGATACTCTTTAGCGCCTGATAGAGGACATCAATGCCGACCTTATCGGTGCCAAGAATATGGTAGTGCGGTGCCAACGCCACACATATTCCGACAGTGAGTGTGATAATCCCAGTTACCGCGAGAAGCGTTCGATAAGGAACGCGAAACTCTCCAAAAAATACGTTGTGCGCAGCTCTAGCGATAGGAATTTCGTGGGCACGCGAAATGAACCCAAGCAACAATGCCGTCCAGACAGCCCATATTAGACCCGCCCACGTCATGCCGATTAAGCTCAACCGCGCAATATCACCATTTCGATCATCGATACCGGCAAGGTGCGATCCGCCAAATATTAGGCGCGGGTAATCCCTCTTCGTTAGCCCATCGTCGAGTTCGATTGTCTCTTTGCTGAACGCATAGAGTGCGAAAGGCGCGGAATAGGTTTTCTCGACCTGCGTGCGCATCGGACCGACGAGATGGTCGAATAAACTAATAACCTCTGAGCCGAGCTGGGTCTCCCCAGAGACGTCGTTTTGAGCTAGGCGCGGATAGAAATGGATCGAATCCAAGACCGCAATAATTAGAAACGTTGCTAAAACCGTCGCCGCACCGATGGCTACCGCATTCCTTGCTACTTCGCGCCAAGGCGCGCGTAAGTGTTCATGCTTGCTTGCGTAAAACCCATATCCAATCGCGACGATCAGCAGGCCGAAGAATAACGTGTCAGTTGCGAGCAGGGTCAGTTGCATGAATCGGTTCTCACTCTAACCTCACGCGCGGATCGACTAAAGTGTATGAAATATCGGTGAGCAGTAAGCCAACGATATACAAACACGAACCGAGAAAAACCATCGAGCGAACGATCGCAAAATCTTGTCGCTGGATTGCGTCAATTGTGTAACTACCTAAGCCAGGAATTCCGAAAAACGCCTCGGTGATTAAGCTCCCCATAAAAAGCATGGGCAGTACCACGACGACCCCAGTTAAAATAGGAATGAGTGCATTGCGCAGCACGTGGACATAAAGAACCGCGCGTTCTGAAAGTCCTTTTGCGCGTGCTGTACGCACGTAGTCCTTGCCTATTTCCTCAAGAAATATAGTTCGATACCAACGGATCCCGCCGCCTAGACTTCCGATTATTCCAACAATGACAGGCAGAATAATAAATTTGGCCCCAACAATGCCGTTATCGAATCCAGAAATCGGGACCAAGTGCAGCAATTTTCCAATTAAATATTGTCCGCCGATAATATAAAATAAACTGGAAATCGACATCATCGCAACACACGTGATCACGGCCCAGGTGTCTAAATAGGTGCCGCGGAAAAACGCGACGATCAACGCAAATGTAATGGTCAGTAACAGACCGACGGTGAACACCGGCAGCGCTATCGCCAAACTTGGCCACATGCGTTGCGAAATATCGTAGCTAATATCTCTGCCGCTATCGGATTGGCCGAAATCGAAAGTAAATAAGCGCACGGAATTCGAAAAAAATATCGTATTGGTGAATTTCTTACTTGCTTTGGCTTCGTGATTCCATAGCAAAGGCTTGTCATAGCCTCGTTCGCCCTTCCATTTGTCGATCGCAGCTTGTGTGACGCGTCGTTCGCCGAGTTGTAGCCGGGCCATATCGTCGGGTGAGTTGACAACAAAGAACAATAAAAAAGTGATGACGTTCACACCGATCAGTATCGGGATCGCATAGACGATTCGCCGCACGATGTAACTAATCACTTCAATGTCTCGCGCTGACGCTTGCGGTAAGTGAGGTAGGCCGGCACGCCGCTAATGAATAAAAGCGCAAAAAATACGACGACAGGCCAGACGATCGGCTGGTTCCAGCTTCGACGCATCTGCGCGCGAATGCCGGCATCGATGGTTTTGTATTTCAACGTATTGCGGGCCATGAGATTTGGCTTCGCGTTACCGTACCACTCGTGATACAGGGAATACGCTTTCGGATGGTACCCCCAAAGCCAAGGACCATCGCGTCGAACCAAATCCACCATAGTGTCGATGGTTGCTTGGCGTTGTGGTCCATTTGGCAATGCTCGCATTTTTACAAACAACTGATCGAATTTCGCGTTTTGATAGTTTGATGCGTTTTCACCCTGGCTTACCGTTTTCGCATTCGGGCCGAAGAGTAGAAATAAGAAATTCTCCGGATCAGGATAGTCGGCGTTCCAACCCCAACCGAATATTTGTGCCGTACCCTTGCGTATTTTTTCTTGGAAACGATTGTAATCTGTCGTTCGAATAACTAACTGGATGCCAAGCTTTTCGAATTGTTTGCGGTACCAATTGAGAATTGATTTGCTCCCTGGTCCCGACGCAACGGCTTCAAAATATAGTGTCAGTGGCTTGTTGGTCTGTTCGTCGCGCCCATTCGGATAGCCCGCTTGTGCCAATAGTAGGCGTGCCTCCTGCAAAGACTTTCGCTGTGGCTTGCCATTTACCCAATCGTAAACATAGGGATTAATACCCGCCTCACCCGCAACGTTGCCAAATATACCCGGTGGCACAGGACCCTGCGCCGCGAATCCACGACCGTTGGCAAATATCGAGATGAATTCTTCATAATCGACAGCTATCGAGATCGCCCGGCGCAGCGCACGAGCACGTTCGGAAGAGCCGCCGACAACTTCATCCGTCATGTTAAACCCCATGTAAGATGTCGATGCCTGGACCGACGTCGCAAGTTTAATATTGCGTTCTCTCATTTCAGCAGTTAGCTCAGCTTCACCGTCGGTCGAAAACTGAACCGCCTGATCAAAACTATCCGAAACGATGCCCGAACTGTCGTAATAACCTTGTAGGAACTTTGTCCAGCCCGGAATTGCCTCTTTCTCTAAACTAAACACTGCCGTGTCGATGAACGGGATCGTTTTTCCGGCGCTATCCAACCAGCCCTCATCTCCATCACTAGGCGTACCAGATTCTGGATAGCTCTCACCGCGAAAGTTCGGATTTTTCTGCAAAACCATCCGACGATTCGGATTATTCTCGGTGAGCATATAGGGACCCGTACCCACCGGAAACCAATCAAGAGTAATGTTGCGTTCTTTCATGCCTTCTTGGCTATAGAACTGAGCAACCTCCCACGGAATCGGCGCGAAAAAAGGCATTGCCAACCAATAAACAAATTGGGGATATTTCTCTGTTAAGTGAATTTCGTAAACGTAGCGGTCGATTAGTTTCACTCCAGGTAAATCGAACGCTCGGAGATCGATGAACTTCGAATCATCCGTTACGCTGTTCTTCAATTCGCTGTGCAGTTCGTTTAATCCAAGAATATAGCGACCCATAAATCCGGCAATTGGCGAGTGAATGTGCGGATGAGCAAGCCTTTTTATTTGGTACACATAATCGGCCGCAGTTAATTCTCGGGTTCCGCTCTCTTTAAAGTCCGCCAAGGTGTGGATTTTCTCTAGGGAAATCTCCGTCATGCCTGAATAACGAAGATCGCCAGCCTGCGTAGTTGCC
>CAWLAW010000189.1:0-6261 GCA_963854885.1 Gammaproteobacteria bacterium
TCTGACCATTCCAACGTTTGATCCGGCGGCGCAGCGAACATGGTATACAAGCGCACCGTATCGGCCCCGTAACGCTCGATAAGGATCTGTGGGTCGACCCCGTTATTCTTCGATTTAGACATTTTTTCTATGGCGCCGATTTCAACCGGCTCGCCGTCGCTGATCAATCGTGCCGAAATTGCACGGCCTTTCGCGTCAGTTTCAACGTCGACTTCAGCTGGATTGAAGTACTGAGGCTTCGCTTGCCCCACATCCCGAAAATAAGTCTCCTTACACACCATCCCTTGCGTCAGTAGGCGGGTAAAGGGCTCGCTAGCGCTCACCAAACCGGTATCACGCATCAGTTTTTGGAAAAATCGTGCGTACAGGAGATGCAGCACAGCGTGTTCTATGCCGCCAATATAGATGTCGACCGGCATCCAATACTCCACCCGCTCGTCGACCATGGCATCTGTGTCAGGGCAGCAAAAACGCGCAAAATACCAAGACGATTCGAAAAATGTATCGAAAGTATCTGTCTCGCGGGTCAGTTGTGCGCCACTTTCAGGATGCGTCGCGTTGAAAAACTCGGGCATCGATTGCAGCGGAGAAGAAACTCCCTGCCATTCGATTTCTTCCGGCAGCCGCACCGGTAACCGCTCGGCAACCTCGGGGATTAACGTCTCATCGTCTTCATACAATACCGGGATCGGGCAACCCCAGTAGCGCTGGCGCGAAACAAGCCAGTCACGTAATCGATATTGAACGCGCCGTTGCGCCAGCCCGGCGTTCTCGAGACGAAGGCTAATGCGCTCGAACGCCGTCGCGAAGTCTAGTCCATCATACTCAGCGCTGTTTTTTAAGATGCCTTTTTCCGTGTATGCAGCCGCCGATATGCCCGGATCCTCACCATTGGCAGGAAATATAACGGCGACGATCGGCAGGCCGTAAGCGTTGGCAAATTCCCAGTCGCGTTGATCGTGAGCCGGTACGGACATCACCGCGCCGGTTCCGTAACTCATTAAGACGAAGTTTGCGACCCAAATCGGTATCTTTTCGCCGGTTAACGGATGCTCAACGCTAATGCCCAAAGGCATGCCGCGTTTCTCCATTTTCTCGACGACCGCCTCGGCCGTGGACAGTCTTGCGCAGCTTTCGATGAACTCTTTTATGGCCGGGTCGTTCTGACCGGCCTTTAGCGCGAGCGGATGTTCGGGCGCGACCGCCATGTAGGTCGCACCGTATAAGGTATCCGGTCGGGTCGTAAAAACTTCCAGCTCGCCGTCACCCGCGCTAAGTTTAAACCTCACAGACAAACCTTCGGAGCGACCAATCCAATTGCGTTGCATGGTCTTCACGGCCTCAGGCCAACCGTCTAAATCGTCGAGACCGCTCAGTAACTCATCGGCATAAGTAGTAATACGTAAAAACCATTGGGGAATTTCGCGCCGCTCGACGAGCGCACCCGATCGCCAACCACGCCCATCGATGACCTGTTCGTTCGCGAGCACGGTCTGGTCGACTGGATCCCAGTTAACGACCGCTTTTTTGCGATAAACAAGTCCTTTTTCGTAGAGTTTGGTGAAAAACCATTGCTCCCATCGGTAGTACTTTGGATCGCAAGTCGCTAATTCTCGATCCCAATCATAAGCAAAGCCGAGGCGGCGTAATTGTTCGCGCATGTAATCAATGTTCGCGCGCGTCCATTGCGCCGGTGGTACGTTATTTTCGATCGCAGCATTTTCCGCAGGCAAGCCAAAGGCATCCCAACCCATTGGTTGCATGACATTTTTCCCGAGCATCCGTTGATAGCGGGAAATGACATCGCCGATGGTGTAATTACGCACGTGTCCCATGTGTAAGCGGCCACTGGGATAGGGGAACATAGAAAGGCAGTAGAACTTTTCCTTACTGCGATCTTCGGTAACCGCGAACGCTTTAGTATCGTGCCAGAATCGTTGTAAGGCGGACTCGATCGCGCCGGGGTCGTAGCGTTGTTCCATCGGATTACTAGTGTCACTATCGGGATCAGTTAAGCGAGCCGTATGCGCCGTTTCTGAAGTTCGCGGTGGCGGATCAGGATCGTTGCCGATTGGCTAGTCAGAATTCCAACTGGCCACTCTACGGCGCGGCGATAGAGCATACCGTAGGCCTCACAACGGCGCAAAAAAAATCCGACCCAAACACATCGTGTGGGTCGGATTTTAGCTTAAGGAAAAAACGCTTAAAGCAGGTAACTACTACTTATTCGCAGTTAACCTGTCACGATTTTTCTCCACAGTTGTGCCACCAATGCCCTTAACCAGCATCAAGTCGTCGACAGATTTGAACGGTCCGTTGGAGTTTCGAAACGCAACAATCGCTTCCGCGCGTGCTGGCCCAATGCCAACGATCGTTTCCGCGAGACGCGCTGCGTCAGCGGCATTAATGTCAACGGTCGGCTGTTCAGCATTAGCGATGCCAAAGCTTAAGCAGAGTAGGCAAACAGAGAGGGTTTTTTGTAAGACATTCATAAGTTTCTCCTTCCTTGGAACCGGGCTATGACCCGGAGATTTAAGGTCGCCACCATGGCAACCGCGGCTTAAGAATACTAAACGGACCGGGCGATTCCAAGTTGTTTAGCCGCTAAGCGCTGATTCGGCGAGCTGTATGATTCCCTTTACGTCCCGTGGGTTTGTCATACTGGCGTAATAAACCGGTCATAGGATCCCCAATATGCGACTGTATGCGACCAAGCGAAGATCGGGAAACGCCTGATGGCATCGATATTAATCGTCGACGACGAGCCGGCGATTCGAGATATGCTGAAGTTTACGCTCTCGGGTGACGGCCACGATTGCATCGAAGCGGCAGATGCCGGAGCAGCTCAGCTAGCCGTCCGCGATCGTCAACCTGCACTGATACTGCTCGATTGGATGCTGCCCGGTATTAGTGGCGTCGATCTTGCACGACGTCTTAAGCAGGATCCGGCGAGCCGCGACATTCCAATCATCATGTTAACGGCCAAGGCTGAAGAAACCGATAAGGTCCGCGCACTTGATTGGGGCGCTGATGACTACATCACGAAACCGTTTTCTACCCAAGAACTACTGGCCCGGATCCGAGCCGTACTTCGGCGCTCAGCGAATCCTGCGGATGGCGGAGAAATCGTGGAGGTCGACCGGCTGCGGATTGATACGCGCACCCATCGGGTGAGCGTAAGCGGGAGAACCCTAGAATTAAGCCCTACGGAGTTTCGACTGCTGCATTTTTTCGCCACGCATCCCGAACGAGTGCACACGCGAAGCCAGTTGCTAGACGGCGTTTGGGGTGACGACGCTTACGTCGAAGAACGCACCGTCGACGTGCATATCCGCCGTTTGCGGAAACTCCTCGCAGAGGAACAATGTGACCAATATATCCAGACAGTGCGTAGCGTTGGGTATCGATTTTCTGCATCCAGCAGCTAGGGTGCTGCGAGGTAGCCGCAGAGAGTCTCGACGGTTTTTTCAGATCGCAGGGGCGCTCGATTTTTTCGTTGCGACTACAGCGAGGCAGCTAATGGTTCTCGCGTGGCGCGCATCTTGGTGTTTACTAGGTTTACGTTCGTTGGCGCCGTGCAACAGATCTTCGACTGCACTTTCGGCCTTCCAGAGGGGATAATAAGTTAACTAGTCACTAGCAATTTAGAGTCATGATGCAGGTTCGAGATTTCCGCCGATTATTAATTATCCTGTTCGCCGCTGTGGTGGTCGGTTGGCTTTTCGATAACGTAATTTTATCGCTACTAATCGCAATTTCCGCTTATTGTTTTTGGTTACAGCGAAACATTGGCCAATTGCTCAAATGGATCCAAGACCGAAAGAATCAACTGGCACCGGATCCACCCGGAGTTTTCGAAGATCTATGTCGTGAAATCGATTATTCACGCGAACGCCATAGAAAGCGTAAAAAGAAACTTGGCGACTACATAAAACAATTCCAGCTCGCGACACGTGCGTTACCAGATGGCACGGTGGTGTTAGATGAAAGCGGATCGGTCAGCTGGGCGAACAAAGCTGCAGCGGAATTTCTTGGCATTAAGTGGCCAGACGATGCCGGCCAACGGATTACGAATCTAATTCGGTTACCGGAAATAGCAGAGATCGTGCGGGCCGAGAGCGACCGCCCGAGTATTGATATCGCCTCGCCGACAAAGGCGAATACCCAACTCAACGTTCGTCTAACACCTTTCGGCAACAAGCAACGACTTTTTGTCGCCCGCGATATCACGCAAATGCATCGTTCCGATCAGATACGACGGGATTTCGTCGCCAACGTTTCGCATGAATTGCGCACGCCTATCACAGTGCTACGCGGTTATCTCGAGAATATGTCCGCGCGCAAAGATCAGTGCCCGCCGGCTTGGCAGAACCCGATGGAGCACATGATCAACCACGTCACTCGAATGCAATCCATCGTGGAAGATCTACTGACGTTATCTCAGCTCGAGCAAAAAGACGACATAGACCATCCCGTTTCCGTGCCAGTGGCAAAGCTAATTGCCGACATCCACCGACAATCGCAGTCGCTGAACGCAACGTTCGAACACAAAATCGTGCTTGAGATCGAACCCGAACTCAGAATTTACGGTTCGGACAAGGATCTTCACAGTTGCTTTTCAAATCTCGTGTACAACGCCATTAATTATTCAGGCAAACAGCAGCTAATTGAGATCCGCTGGTATCACGATGAAAACGGCGCGCACTTTGAGGTAAAAGACAGTGGCCCTGGGATAGAACCGCAACATCTCGAGCGCTTAACAGAGCGCTTTTATCGAGTAGATAAATCTCGCGATCGTGCGCACGGTGGTACGGGATTAGGTCTTGCTATCGTGAAACACGTACTCACGCGCCACGACGCACGACTGCATATCGAAAGCGAATTGGATAAAGGAAGTACGTTTCGCTGTGATTTCCCAAACGACTCAATCGCCGAATCAGCCGCAGGAAACGCGGTCGGCGAACGCGCCTAGTTTGACGCCTCAGGATTTCTTCAACGAAAATTTGAATTCTTGCTCGATGTCTTCTAGCGAAGTATTACGCACGTCTTTACCTTCGACGAAGTAAATTATGTACTCTCCGATATTATTTGCGTGGTCGCCGATCCGTTCAAACGCTCGGACCACTAAAACCGCATTTAGTACTTGAGAAATGCTCCGTGGATCTTCCATCATGTAGGTGATCAATTGACGCATGATGACGTCATTTTCTTCGTCAACATCCCGGTCTTGCTTAGCAACGCGAAATGCCGCTTCCGAATCCATTCGCGCGAACGCATCGAGTACGTCGTGCAACATGCGTTTGACGTGACCGCCCATAGATAATATCCCGGTGTAGTACGCTTTCCGCGGACCGTCCGTGCCGGTCATTTCGAGCGCCATCCGACCGACCTTCTCCACTTCGTCACCAATGCGTTCGAGATCGCAGATAGTTTTACTCATCGCTAAAACGAGGCGCAAGTCGCCGGCTGCTGGCTGGCGCCGCAACAATATTGTCGTACATTCTTCATCAATTTCGACTTCTAGAGCGTTCACTTGATAGTCGTGTGTCGCAACATATTGGGCAAGCTCTGTATCGCTATTGGCGAGTGCTTCCAATACCTTGTCTAAGTGATCTTCGACAAGTCCGCCCATGGCCAGCACATGGGAGCGTAGGTCGTTCAATTCTTTGTCGAACTGCTGCGATATGTGATGCGGTATTTGCCTAGAAGCCATTGTTGTAGGTCTCTCTGTTAACCGTAGCGGCCGGTAATGTAATCTTCTGTTTGCTTTTTCGCCGGATTGGTAAATATTTTGTTGGTTTCATCGAACTCAACTAGAGAACCCAAATACATAAAGGCCGCGTAGTCGGACACGCGCGTAGCCTGTTGCATGTTGTGGGTGACGATGACTATCGTGTAATCACGTTTGAGTTCGTAGATAAGTTCCTCGATTTTTAACGTTGAAATCGGGTCGAGGGCAGAAGCTGGTTCGTCGAGTAGTAATACTTCGGGTTCGATCGCTATTGCCCGGGCGATAACTAGGCGCTGTTGCTGGCCTCCCGAGAGGCTTAATGCGCTCTCTTGGAGTCTGTCCTTCACCTCGTCCCACAGGGCAGCGGCACGCAGGGACCGTTCGATTGCCCGATCCAAAGTGCGACGGTTCTTTACGCTCTGAATGCGTAAGCCATAGGCGACATTTTCATAGATAGATTTTGGAAATGGATTCGGTTTTTGAAAAACCATACCAACGCGACGACGTAAATTGGCGACATCTACATCGGG
>CAWLAW010000190.1:0-6232 GCA_963854885.1 Gammaproteobacteria bacterium
TGCACCTTTGTACGCTGCGCCGAAAGTTTTCTGTTCAAGCATATCGATAGAAGTCGTCTCATACGACAGCGCGAAAGGCGTCGATCGCTTGCGTAAAACATTGTCGTAAAACGAGCCGAGCTCCTCCGGACTAACGATATCGAAGTTTCCTAACGCACCATCGAAAGGATCGAATTCGTCGCGTTCTAATAATTGCACGCCGAATTCGCGTAATTCTCCAGCCATGTGAATGGCGATAGCGACGCGTCCGTCGGCGTCGGTTAGAACAATATTGGTCTGTTTCGAAAGGGCGGAGACAATATCCGGTCCGAGTAGATAATCCGCTCGCACGGCGACGATTGAATTTACACCAGTCGCTTCGCCGTCAACGGTCTCACAGACACCGACCCGTTCGAAGGCGCGCCGATGACGCTCGGTTGCGCTAAGGCTCCACAGTTCAGCCTCGCATTGGCCAACGATGATTAGTTCAGTTTGATCGTTTGGGGTTGGTTCGGGGTTATCCACTTCGTTCACTAATTTTCTCGAGTTGTCGTTCGATGGTTCGTTTGTCATTGTCGATTGTTCGGATTTTATCGTCGGCGTCGAGTGCGAATTGATGCGATACTTGGCGCTCAATTTGCACGCCAAATCCAGCGGACTCATCGAGTTGATTATAGACGGATACATTGCCCGAGAAGTACTGAAGCCGCTCGCGATTATCACCTCGGCGTTAATCATCGTATTCGCGGGTTACAGCTCGGGACGTTATTTGTCCTATGCCGTCGATGGCTTGTTGCAAATAGAAACCTTAGCGTCCTTTATTCTCATAAAACTCGTCATTGCACTTGAGGTCTTGCTGCCTATAGCACTGTATCTATCGATCGTACTCGGCCTTGGGCGCCTTGAGAGCAACTCCGAAGTGACCGCCATTCGTGCGAGTGGCATTGGTGGGCAGCGCGTGATGCGGGTGGTGATCGGTGTATCGTGCCTTCTCGCGCTATTAGTCGCCTGTTTTTCCATCTATGGGCGGCCTCTGGCGTACGAGCAAAGTTACTGGATAAAGGCCAAAGCGGAAGCCGAAATCGAACTCGATAAACTCGAAAGCGGTAACTTTTATGATAGTGAACGACGCGAACGCACGATATTTGTCGAACAGGTCGACAAAGCATCGGGACGGCTGGAACGAATTTTTATCCGTGGCGAACGCGGCGGCATTGTCCATGTAATTTATGCCGGTTCCGGCATTCAGGAATTCGACGTTGCCTCGGGTCGCCGTGTGCTAACGTTGTTCGATGTCAGAGTTTATTTCATCGGGCCTTGGGGAGAGAGTGACAAAGGCCTAGGCAAATTTAAGAAAATGACCCTGCGCTTGGCAGACGCCGAGCCGCTATCGCTCGGCTACAAACGTAAGGCAGCTGCTACATCAGAGCTTGCGCTATCGAACGTGCCTTTAGATGTTGCTGAGTTTCAATGGCGCTTGTCGACACCCGTGTCGACAGTTTTGCTCGGGGTGCTGGCCGTCCTATTTTCTCGCAGCGCACCGCGCAGTAGCCGCTATGCAAAGATCATTGGCGCCGGGTTGGTGTACATCGTTTATTATAATTTGAGCATAGTCGCCCGAACTTGGGTCGAAACCGAAGTTGTCGGTAAATTTCCAGGGATTTGGTGGGTTCAAGTAGCGCTAATATTGGTGATCGTCGGTCTGGTCGTTGTACCAAAGTTAGCGTTTAATCGAGCCGCACATCGTTCTTGCGGCGCGCCCGATCAGTCATTCGATGACGTTGAGCGAACCCAGTGAAGATTCTCGATCGATATATCCGCAAACATCTTATCCAGGGATTTGTTCTGGTCTTGTTTGTGCTGGTTTCACTGTTCAGTTTTGTCGATTTTGCAGAGGAACTCGACGATATAGCACTCGGCAATTACGACGCGATTGATGCCGTTATATTTATTATTCTCACCGTCCCCGAGCGAGCGCTGTGGTTGGTGCCGGTTAGCGCACTTATGGGGATTTTGTTCGGTCTTAGCATCATGGACCGTAATAACGAGTTGACCATCATGCGAGCAAGCGGCACATCGGCTCGCCGAATTTCTTGGTCGGTAATTAAAACGGCCGGATTGATCATCGTCGTTGTTATCATCTTTGCACAATTCATTAGCCCTCGCTTAGGCGATACGGCTTGGCGGAATCGCGCGCTCGCAATTGCAGGTGATATCGTTCTACGCAAAGAAAGCGGCACAAATTTTTGGTTTCGGGATGGGCGTCGATTCATCAGCATTCGAGATATGGTCTACGGCCGAATTCCGACCGAAATAGAAATATACGAATTTAGTGAACAAGGCGAGCTATCGGTTTTCACTCAGGCGCGCGAAGCGCAACCAGAACCCGACGGGACGTGGCAACTAATTGACGTTGTACAAAAGGAATTCGACGATTTCGACGTCAGCGTCACAGCAATTCCAGTCCTGCAATGGGAGAGTTTTCTCAGCCCCGCTCAGGGCGCCGTCATACAACTTGACGCTGAGAGCTTGTCGCCTTGGGATCTGTATAGTTACTCTCGAGATTTGCGCGCGCGGGGACAGCGCGCGGCGCGTTATGAATTAACGCTATGGCGAAAGCTGAATATTCCGATTGCTACATTGGCCATGGTTTTGATCGCAATTCCGTTTGTCTTCGGCACGCGTGAGCGTGGCGGCATCGGGAAACGCGTGCTGTTAGGTGCAGGTCTTGGGGTTGTGTTTTACATGGTGGACCAAGTGCTAGCTCAAGTCGGATTACTGGCAAACTTAAATCCGGCCTTCACCTCAACCGCGCCGTCGTTAACGTTGCTAACCATCGCAGTGCTTTGGTTGCGGCGCTTGCGTTAGCCGATCGGATTAAACGCAGTGCAGTCGAATCTAGTTCAATACACCGCTGTCGTCATGGCTGGCAATCGCGGCAAACAAGATCCGCTCGCTGTACGCGCGGACGTGTCGCATAAATGTCTGGTGGAGGTTGTCGGCACGCCGATGCTGATAAGAGTCCTGGAAACACTAGAGGCGGCCTCTGAAATTAAGCGTATCGTTTTGTGCGTCGAACACACATTTGAAAGTATTGCGGCGATAGATGAGCGAATTGCTCGGGGGTCTTTGGTCCGGCTGGATGCCGCGAATTCCCCTGCTTCGAGCGCGCTCAAGGCGTGCGACGAACTTGACGGTGATTTTCCGCTGTTGATCGTCACAGCGGATCACCCATTGCTAAGCACGGAAATGATCACTCATTTTTGCACGTATGCAACCCACAGCGATGTCGCTGTGGGCTTGGCGGATGCCGATCTCGTCTTGCGGAAATATCACAATGCGACAAGAACCTTACTTAAGTTCTCGGACGGCGCGCGCTGCGGATGCAACCTCTTCGCGCTGAATAATCCACGCGCCCGCGATGCCGCGATGTTTTGGCGCACATTGGAGGCCGAGCGCAAGCGGCCATGGAAAATGATCAAGATGCTCGGTCCGTGGTCATTAATCCGTTATCTATGCGGGCGCTTATCTTTAAGCGTGACGTTGGCGATGCTCTCGGAAAAGCTCAATATTGAGGCTCAGGCCGTCGATATGCCGTTCGCAGAGGCCGCAATCGACGTGGACAAGCCGGCGGATCTCGAACTAGTCGAGACCATTATCGACGCCCAGGAACGGCCTAGAGCCTAATTCCAGGATCCGAATATCGAGTTCGATCGTTCGACAGTTTGACCGCTAGAATTGATTAATCGACAATAGCCCCCTGCGCTTCAATTGCCTACCAACTAATGACTATCGAACCCTAGAAAAAGGCGATTCTGGTGCAGAACCACCTGGATTCTTAATGAAACAATTCACTCAGGAAAAACGAACCTAACCCGTATGCCGGACTTTACTTACATCGATGGACGACCAGTGCATTTCGAGCGCGGGCGGGAAATCGTCAAGGCGCACCCAGAAATTAAAAGTCTCATGAAGAAGAATCCGTGGACGGCGCTATGGGTCGCCATGTTGGTCGGCGCACAGTGGTTCGTGGCGACGCTATCTGTCGATTTAGCTTGGTATTGGTTGCTGCCGTTGGCTTATTTCTTCGGCGCGTTTCTGAATCATGCGCTGTACGTTGCAAACCACGAATGTACGCATAATTTAGTATTCCAATCACCCCGTGCGAACAAAATCCTTGGGATTTTTACGGATCTCGCGTTGGTCGTACCGAGCGCCTGCGGTTTTCGAAAGTATCATCTGATGCATCACAAATACCTAAGCCAATATTTGCGCGATCCAGATATCGTTCGTCACGAAGAAGCGCGATTGGTCGGCAACTCGCCGCTGCGTAAAGCGTTGTGGCTGTTCTTCTTTTCACTTTCTCAGGCGATGCGACCGATGCAGATCACGGAAATAACATTTTGGGATCGATGGATAGTCATGAATCTCGTGATCATTGTTGCGGTTGACGTTGCAATTATTTCCCTCGCCGGTCCTCAGGCGTTAGTTTATTTAACGCTTTCAACGCTATTTGCGTTGGGTTTGCATCCGCTCGGCGGGCGTTGGATCCAAGAACACTACGTCACGGAGCCGGGACAGGAAACGTACTCCTATTACGGTCCGTTGAATAAGACTTGCTTTAATATGGGGTATCACAATGAACATCACGATTTCGCCACCGTGCCGTGGAACAATCTCCCTAAAGTAAAAAAGATCGCGCCAGAGTTTTACGACAATCTGGTTTCTTACCAGTCCTGGACGGCAGTGATATGGCGCTACATTTTCGACCCCAGTTTGTCCTCGTACAGTCGAATCGTGCGGCCTGCGCTTGAAACCGAGTAATGACGAGCTGCCGAATCCGTGCTTAACCGCTTACCCGAGCCACCGTTTCTGTAGCAGCCCGTACCCCGATGAATAAAATCGGCGTATTGAGCAACCCGCTAAGTCGAAGCAATAAAAGGCATTTACGCGGGGTTGAAGAATTTCTGGCGCTGCATCAAGACGTCATCCATCTGCGCTTAGAAAATTTCGAGTTGTTGCATGGATTACTACTGGAGTTTGCAGCAGCTGATGTCGATGTGCTTGTCATCAATGGAGGAGACGGCACCATCAGCGCAGTACTCACGGAAATATTTGAGCGAGAAGCTTTCGCCCAGCCGCCGATTATTGCGGTCCTGCCAGGTGGCACTTCCAATACCATTGCGCGAGACGTTGGAATGCTCGGAAATCGCGTCAGTTCTCTTCGGCGGTTAGTACACATAGTAAGAACTGCAGATTGCCAGAGGTACGTGCAAGAACGGCCGCTAATACGTGTGTCCTACGATCAAGAAGCGTCGGCGGTTGTTGGCATGTTTTTCGGAACAGCAGGGGTTTGCGATGCAGTTAGTTTGCGCCGGCGGATCTTTCCGCAAAGCTGGATACCGGACCCGCTTGCTGGCGGATTAACATTATTGTACGTGCTTGCAAACGTTATCATTGGACGACTCGAGCGGGTATTAACCAGTCATGAAATCGATGTTGCGTTCGATCCAGATGCCCATTGCCCGCAACGCTATAGCGCCTTGATCGCAACGACCCTAAAGCGAATATTTCTCGGTAGTTACCCGTTTTGGGGTGACACTCGGCAAAATCTCCACGTCACCAGCATCCGCTCGCCAGCCAGCGATTTGGTACGCCAGGCCTATCGGTTGCTGTACGGTAAAGACAAGCAGAATTTGCCAACCTCAACGTATCGCAGTGAATCTGTGGAGTGCGTAGAACTACACATGCAATGCGCATTCAATTTGGACGGGGAGTTTTTTAATCCATCTCCCAATACGCCGGTGGCCTTGAGCAGCGCCTACACAGCGCGCTTTTTGCAATGTTGAATGGGCCCCACCCGCGCGTACCACCGTATGGTTTGGACAAGCGATAATGGAACAGATCCTAGATAGCCAGATCCAACAGGCAGACGAGGCGCCGCCATTACCGGGCACGCCGCTAGAGTTTTGCCTGCGTTACGGCCAGGTTTATCGCTTTGCTTTTGCTGTCATGGTGTTGTTCGAAGCGGCTCAAGCGACTTGCTCGATGCTTTTACCTTACGCGATCAAACAAATCATGGACGCGGTCGAGGTGGCAGAAAAACTTGGCAACGACGTCTGGACGACGGTTGAGAATCCGCTGTGGCTGTTCGCTTTGTTCAATCTTGGCATCGTGGTGTTTTCGCGCGCCAGTGGAGCAATTTTAGTTGTACTTGGACCGGCCCTGCGACGTCGCATACGACGCGAATTGT
>CAWLAW010000191.1:0-6217 GCA_963854885.1 Gammaproteobacteria bacterium
AGCTTAAGAACCTCGGTAAACTGCCGCCCGACGAAAGGCCCCAGGCGGGACAGTCAATCAATATTGCTAAGAAACAAGTTGCCGCTGCGATCGATGATCGTAAACAACAACTTGAGGCGGAGCTGCTCGAGCTATCGTTAGCCAACGAGCGGATTGATGTCACTTTGCCAGGACGCGGTTTACCAGTTGGACGGGCCCATCCGATCAGCCAAACATTAGCGCGCATTGAGAAACTATTCGTGAATTGGGGATTCGAAGTTTGTGATGGGCCTGAAATCGAGGACGATTATCACAATTTTGAGGCGCTGAATATTCCTGCCCACCATCCGGCGCGGGCAATGCATGACACGTTTTATTTCGGCGACGGCACGCTATTGAGAACGCATACCTCGCCGGTCCAAGTTCGGGTGATGGAAACGCGCCAACCACCGTTGCGCATTATCGCACCTGGCCGCGTATACCGATGCGATTACGACCAAACTCATTCACCAATGTTCCACCAAGTCGAAGGGTTCTTGATCGACGAGCATGTCACCATGGGCGATCTTAAGGGCGTTTTGCAGGCATTTTTGCGCTTGTTTTTCGATGACGAAAATCTGCAAATGCGTTTTCGGCCGTCGTATTTTCCGTTTACAGAGCCGTCTGCTGAAGTCGATATAAAACTAGAATCCGAACATGGCGTTTCGGACTGGTTGGAAGTATTAGGCTGCGGAATGGTCCATCCAAAAGTCCTCGCCAACGTCGGTATCGATGCTGATCGCTACAACGGATTCGCATTCGGGCTCGGTGTAGAACGTCTCGCGATGCTGCGCTTTGGTGTGAATGATTTGCGCTTGTTCTTCGAAAACGATCTTCAGTTTTTACGCCAATTTTAATCCACCGCAGATTATCGTTCCTACGGATTTATGAAAGTTAGCGCGCATTGGTTAAGTGAGTGGGTGGAATCGCCCTTGTCGGTCGACGCATTAGCACAACGCCTGACGATGGCTGGATTGGAAGTCGACGGCATCGCTCCGGCGGCCAAACCGATGAGCGGTATCTTTGTTGCTAAAGTGTTGGATGTAACCCCTCACCCTGATGCTGATCGATTAGCGTGTTGTTCGGTGGACGTCGGACTTGAGTCGCCGGTAGATGTTGTTTGCGGAGCGCCAAATGTTCGTGCCGGACTGACTGTCGCCTATGCGGCGCCTGGCGCGTCTTTGCCCGACGGTCGCACTATTACTAATGCGGTTGTTCGAGGCGTGAGCTCCGCCGGCATGCTTTGCTCGGCGGCGGAACTTGCTTTAAGCGATGATGCTAGCGGACTGATTGAATTAGCCGACGACGGACCGGTCGGCGCATTACTTGGAGATTACCTCGAACTCGATGATGTCGTCCTTGATATCGATTTAACCCCCAACCGAGGCGATTGTTTGTCTATTTTAGGCGTTGCTCGGGAGGTGGCGGTCTTATCGAATCGTGCACTGGCCGAAATTGTCGTCGAGCCGATTTCTGCCTCTGTTGAAGTCCGATTAGCCATTGATATCGAGCAAAGACAATCCTGCCCTCGCTATGCCGGGCGCGTTATCAAAAGCGTCAATGCTGCCGCGCCAACTCCGCAAAACATAAAAGAACGATTACGCAGGGCTGGCGTGCGGAGTATTAGTGCGATCGTAGATGTGACGAATTACGTCATGTTGGAACTTGGCCAGCCAATGCACGGTTTCGATTTGGCACGTCTGAGTGGCGGAATTATCGTGAGAAACGGGACGGACGGTGAAACACTTGAGTTGCTCGATGGCCAAAATATTGAATTGACCGCCGATACATTGGTGATAGCGGATCACGACAAAGCCGTTGCGTTGGCTGGGGTGATGGGCGGCGCTGCAACCGGGGTTGAGCTGACAAGCACAGATATATTTCTTGAAAGTGCCTATTTCGACCCGATAACGTTAGCCGGAGTCGCACGCCGCTATCGTCTGCACACGGATGCCTCACACCGCTTCGAGCGTGGCGTCGATTTTTCTGGCCAAGAACGCGCAATTGAACGCGCGACGGCCATGATTCTGGATATCTGCGGCGGTGAAGCTGGACCGACCGTCGTTGCGCAGGAAAAATCCGCGCTGCCGCGAAGAGAGCCAATTCGTTTCCGGCCTAGCGAAGTGTCACGATTGATTGGAATTGAGGTGAGCGCGGCGCAAGCCACGCAATATTTGCAGTACTTAGGGTGTGATATTACAAAATCGGAGGAAGAATTAAGCGTTATTGCGCCGAATTTTCGCTTCGACTTAGAAATCGAAGCAGACATTCTAGAAGAAATTGCGCGTTTGGTCGGATACGACAACATACCTGCAAGCCTTCCTAGTGCGGGAATGAATCTCCAGGCCGTCGAAAACACGCATGAGCAATACGAGCAAATTCGCCAAACCTTAATAACTCAAGGTTATTTCGAAGCTGTAACCTATAGCTTTATCGACTCAGAATCCGATCACTTTGTAGAGCCGACTCGCAGCCCGCAAATACTGTCAAATCCGATTTCTGCCGACATGTCGACGATGCGCACCTCGATGTGGCCAGGGCTCATTCGTGCCGCGCATTACAACCTAAATCGCCAAGCGGAGAATGTTCGCTTTTTCGAGTTAGGCATGATTTTCGAACGCACCGATGACGGCTTAGATCAGCGCCACGTACTGTCGGGAATTTCGCTCGGTGAACTCGTCCCGGAACAGTGGGGTGAAGCAAGCAGAAAAATCGACTATTATGATGTAAAACAAGATGTTATAAAGGTAATGCAAAGTTTGAAGTTAGCAAATTTCAGCACGTTGGCGAGCTCAGATGCGGCCCTTCATCCGGGACAAAGCGCAGCGTTGCTGCTGGGCGGCGATCCGATCGGGAAAATTGGCGTGCTGCACCCGCGTACTGCCCGCTATTTCGACCTTGAAAAAACCGCCGTTGTTTTCGAAATCGAACTCGACATCCTACCTAGCGGTCGGCTCCCAGCGTTCTCCCCGATATCTAAGTTTCCTTCCGTGAGACGTGATATCAGCCTTGTATTACCAGAAGGTGTGTCCGCCGCGAACGTCCTTGGAAGTGTGCAGCAAGCGGCGGGAGATCTGCTTCGTGACCTGCAGTTGTTTGATGAATATCGAGGGCAAGGTATTGATTCAGACAAAAAAAGTCTGACTATAGGGTTGATTTTTCAATCGCTTTCGAGCACTCTAACGGATGAGGAAATCGAAGAGACGATGAAGCGCGTGCTCCTACAAGTTCACGACGACTTCGGTGGCACTTTGAGGAAATAAGTATGGCATTGACAAAAGCCGATATGGCAGAACGCTTATTTGATGACTTAGGTCTCAATAAACGCGAAGCTAAAGAGCTCGTCGAAGCTTTCTTCGAAGAAGTGCGAGGTTCGCTAGAGGTGGGCCGCCAAGTGAAGCTTTCGGGCTTCGGCAACTTCGATCTCCGTGATAAAAACCAACGCCCAGGCCGGAATCCTAAAACTGGCGAAGAGATTCCCATCAGCGCACGGCGCGTCGTGACGTTTAGACCTGGCCAAAAATTAAAAGCCCGAGTAGAAGCCTATGCTGGAAGCGTCGAACAATAACGAACTGCCCGCAATACCTGGCAAGCGCTACTTCACTATTGGAGAAGTCAGCGACCTTTGCGCGGTAAAGCCGCACGTTTTGAGATACTGGGAGCAGGAGTTTCCGCAGCTCAAACCGATTAAAAGGCGCGGCAACCGTCGCTACTATCAGCGCCAGGATGTCATCTTGATTCGTCAAATCAGAAGCCTGCTGTACGAGCACGGCTTTACAATCGGAGGCGCACGCCAACGATTGTCAGGCGAAGAAGTTAAGGCCGATAGCAGCATGAGCCAACAAATAGTGCGGCAACTGCGCACAGAATTGGAAGAAGTCCTCAACATCTTACGTCGTTAAGTTCAGCGCGCTGCTTGAGTCGGTAGCTCCCGGGATCCGCTATCGCGAATAAAGGTGGGACTTCAGACTCCTGAAGCGCACCTGAGTCGGTGAGCGGTCAGTGTGTAGAATCACAATTTCGGGGTATAGCTCAGTCTGGTAGAGCACTCGGCTGGGGGCCGAGCGGTCGGCGGTTCGAATCCGTCTACCCCGACCAAATTTACCCGCCCCAGACAGCCCATTATCCGTTCTGAACGCGACCTAATCCGGTTTCTCGCCAACGCAGTTATCTGCATATCTTAAGCTCGTTCAAGTCGCGCTTCGTCGGCGCCGATTACCATCGAGTGAGGTATCAATTCGTAATCCTAAAGCGAATGATTAGCGGAGAATTCATTGGCAAGTTGTGACTCGTGTCCGCGATACACAATTTATTGCGAAAATCCGATTTGTTAGCATCGTTGAGTCGACCATACTCAATTGAAGCTGAATTGTTGAGGAAAAATTTAGATGTGTGGAATTGTTGGAGCGGTAGCGCAACGATACGTGGCGCCGATACTGCTTGAGGGACTCAAGCGGCTCGAGTATAGAGGCTATGATTCAGCTGGAATCGCGATCATCAATGCGAACAAAGACATTGAACGGCTTCGGGCGCTCGGCAAAGTTAAACATCTTGAAAAAGAATTAAAATCTGAGCCTCTAAATGCGGGAATCGGGATCGCCCACACGCGCTGGGCTACACATGGGGAGCCAAGCACTCGAAATGCTCACCCGCATGTGTGCCGCGATCAGGTTGCCCTCGTACACAACGGCATTATTGAAAACCATGCCGAACTACGCTCGGCACAGACCGCCGCCGGTCACGAATTTAGTTCAGAAACCGATACCGAGGTTGTCGTCAACTTGGTTTACGACAAAATGCAACTCGGTCTCAAGCTCCTCGATGCAGTTACTGCAACGACCAAGGATCTCGAAGGCGCCTACGCGCTTGGGGTTGTCAGCGTAAACGACCCAGAACGCTTGATCGCTGCCCGCCGAGGTAGCCCGCTGGTGATCGGGCTCGGAATCGGCGAGAACTTCATCGCATCCGATGTATTTGCGCTGCGACCGGTTACCCAGCGCTTTATATTTTTAGAAGATGGGGATGTCGCCGATATCACCCGCGATAGCGTCACTATCTATGATCTTCATGGCAAAGTTGTCACTCGTCCGGAGTCGATTTCGGAGCTCTCGCCAGAAGCTGCCGAAAAATCCGGTTATCGACATTTCATGCTCAAGGAAATTTTTACCCAACCCCGCGCGGTAGCAGAAACCCTTGAAGGCAGAATCGATCAGGGGCAGGTTTTAGACAGCATCTTTGGCTTAAATGCGGAAGAAATTCTCAACAACGTCAAATCCGTAACTATCGTTGCGTGTGGCACAAGCTATCACGCGGGAATGGTCGCGCGGTATTGGTTTGAGGAACTGGCGGGCATTCCGTGTTCTGTAGAGGTGGCTAGTGAATATAGGTATCGACGCCCGGTGATACAGGAAAACAGTTTATTCGTCACGATTTCACAATCGGGAGAGACTGCCGACACGTTGGCGGCGTTGCGCGAAGCGAAAATTTCAGGTGTGTCCCATTCGTTGGCGATTTGCAACGTCCCAGAAAGTACCCTCACCAGAGAATCGGAGCTGGTTTTTATGACCCGCGCAGGACCGGAAATTGGGGTGGCATCGACGAAAGCTTTCACCACCCAACTCGTATCATTGATGCTCTTGGTGATCGCACTCGGGCGCCGTCACAACCTGTCCGATGAGGTCCGCTCGAGTCTCATCGAACAGCTGGAGAGTTTGCCGGGGAAAATAAATGCGGCGCTGGAATTAAACGATGCGATAGCCAAACTTGCAGAACGTTTCGTGAACAAAAATCATACGCTCTATTTAGGCAGAGGATCAATGTATCCGGTGGCCATGGAAGGGGCGCTTAAATTGAAAGAAATTTCCTATATTCACGCAGAAGCCTATCCGGCCGGTGAGTTGAAGCATGGACCGTTGGCCTTGGTCGATGACGATATGCCAGTAATTTCCGTCGCCCCAAATAACGAATTACTGGAAAAATTGAAATCTAATTTGGCGGAAGTACGCGCGCGTGGGGGGGAGTTGTATATATTCGCGGATTCGCAGGTCGACGTGCCGGCGAGCGAAGGAATACATGTGCTCGACGTCGCCCCAGTTGAGGACCCGATTGCTCCTATTGTCTTTACGATTCCACTGCAATTGTTTTCCTACCATGTCGCCGTTTTAAAGGGCGCAGATGTGGATCAGCCGCGCAACCTAGC
>CAWLAW010000192.1:0-6215 GCA_963854885.1 Gammaproteobacteria bacterium
AAGGTATAAACGTCACAGCCTCGCGCAAGGACTTTCGTCCCATCTGCGGCTTTTGTTCCACTGAAAATCCATTCCGAGCATCCACGGTTGCCGAGAATAATGTCTTCACCTACGGCTTCGAAATGGGCGTCAGGATATCCAATATAGAGGCTCGCGAATCCCTCGCGAACCGCCTCCCGTCCGACCCATTTCGATCCTTCAACGTCATTACCGACCGATGCCATGAATGTGCAAGCATCGTCGTTACACATATGCGACATTAGCGAGTCGATATCTTGTTCATTCCAGGCTTGGGTAAAACGGGCGAGAAATTCGCTCGTAACTTCATTATTTTCCGACATGCCGATCCAACCTTAAACTCGTGATAAATACAAAGAGCGGATTTTAGCGGGTTTGCAACGGCATACATACCCACTTTAGGGGAGCATCAGAACGGATAAGAAAAAAAGCTGCGCCGGACGGATCCGGCGCGTTCGCATTTCCTGCGTTAACCTGCCACTCGGCGATGACGCTTTGATGGCTGATTGCGTCGACCGGCGGCTGCCCAAAATCGGCCGGTACACTAATGGATTCGCTGGTAAATGTGTAAAGTTTGCCGTTGTTTGAGAAATCAGGATGGAAAGCAAGCCCAAGTTGGCGGCGCTCGTCGAAGTCGAGACCGAACAATCCAAGCGCCGGCAGTCTGTCTGAAACGTCGAGAAACGGTGTTGGCAACCAGACACCATTTTCGATGATCCCAATCTGACCGGGTTGCTGGACGACGAACAGCCTATCCGTGCCGTCTCCGCTATGGGTTAGAAAATTTGGCGAAACCACCCCAGTTGCAATCTGCTCTAGTTCGATCGTAATCGAGCCTTGCGCAATCGGATCGGGAATTGGATTATTGGGGTGCGAAGGCACTCACCGACACTGCGGCGACACTCAGATAAAACCCAATCAACGTGGTTCTACACAGTGTATTTTTTCCCATTGTCCCCATTACTCCTCGTGCACTGTCCGCTGAACGTTGAGCCCGATACGCGGAATTTGCTTACTCTTTGATCGAACTTGAGTAAAGACGTCCCGAGGGCACGATTCCCTATCAAGCTGTGAATGTTATTTTTGAGATTTAATTCCCACTTTTGTATCGCGAGGTTCAAACTGTTCGCAGATCCCTGCGGAACGATCAGCCGACGTTTTTTTAGCGACTTCCACAGCGACGGCGATTTGGCTTCGGGACCACAGTTAGGCAATTGAGTACACTGGAGATTGTGTTGAAGCAAACGGACCATTGCGGTCTCAATTCGCGATGCGCGCGGACCGGCTGACAGTTATCGAAGTTGTCGAGATTCAGATACGCGAGCGCCGAAGGTAGGAAATTTCGAAGGTTTTGGGGTGGGTCAGATGGCCGGATTGCTATCCAAAGAACGAATAATCGCCAAGCCGGGTTTCAATCGCTGGTTGATCGCACCGGCCGCGCTCGGCATTCATTTATGCATCGGGTCGGTGTATGCGTGGAGTTTGTTTAATCCAGCGCTCATAAAAAGAATTGGTGTTGTCACCAGTGCACCGGATGATTGGTCGCTTAAAAGCGTCGTGTGGGTTTTTACCGTTGCGATCGTCTTTCTTGGCTTATCTGCCGCGCTCGCTGGCCGTTGGTTGGAACAGGCCGGGCCACGCAAAGTGGGGGTGGTGGCCGCAAGTTGCTGGGGCGGCGGTTTTATAATCGGCGGAATTGGTATCAGCACAGGACAGCTGTGGCTCCTATATTTCGGTTATGGGGTAGTCGGCGGTTGCGGGCTTGGGCTCGGCTATGTTTCTCCAGTGAGTACCTTGATCCGATGGTTTCCGGATCGCAGGGGAATGGCCACCGGCATTGCCATTATGGGTTTCGGTGGAGGCGCGATGCTCGGTAAGCCCATGATCGACGGCTTTTTAGCGTTTTATTACCGTGCCCCAGAATATCTTGGAGCGGTCGACTCCTTAGCGCTCGTCACGTCAGCTGGGAGACGGTTCGTGGAAATTGCGGGGACTAGCCGCGAAGTCGTTGTTATCGGCGCAAACGATATTTCAAATATGATCGTCGAGGGGTCGACAGGCGTGTACGTCACGGGGTCAGGAACAGTTGGAGCGGCCGCGACGTTCTTTACCTTAGGCGTGATTTATTTTGTGGTGATGATGATTGCAGCATTCGCCTACCGGCTACCGCCTGAGAATTGGCAGCCGGTCGGTTGGACGCCACCTGAAGAGAACGACCAAAGCAAAATGATCACTACGCACAATGTCGATATTGATGAGGCGTTGAAAACGCCGCAATTCTATCAACTATGGATTGTATTGTGCTTTAACGTGACTGCTGGGATCGGTGTTCTGGCGGTCGCAAAAACGATGATGACCGAGATATTTGGTACCACGCTTCCGGCAGTTGTCGATCTTAAATTTGCTGCTACATACGTCTTAATGATCAGCTTGTTCAATATGCTCGGGCGCTTTTTTTGGGCAAGTTTATCTGATTTTATCGGCCGCAGAAAAACCTATTGGATATTTTTTTCGCTCGGGATACTACTCTATTGTTCGATCCCGTTTTTCGCACAACGCGTCAATGCCGATCCTGCGATGGTGTGGCTCATTGGGTTTTATGCTGCAACAATGCTGATCTTTACGATATACGGCGGCGGATTTGCAACAATTCCGGCGTACCTGGCCGACCTATTCGGGACGCGCTATGTTGGTGGTATTCACGGACGATTACTCACTGCGTGGAGTACGGCGGGGGTGCTAGGTCCGCTTGCAATCACAACTTTGCGCGAGAACGCGGTCGCTACTGCGATTGTCGATCTCTCGGCAAAGATCGACGCGGATAAATTTATCGCCGTCTTTGGAGCGGGTCATGAACAACTCGAAAGTTTGGTCATGGCGAAAACTGTGACTATCGCGAAACTCATGGAGATCGCACCGATCGGAACGATCAACCCAACGCCAAGTTTTTATAACGATACGATGTATTTAATGGCCGCGTTATTATTTATTGCGTTGCTGGCAAACGCCACAATTCGGCCTGTGCATCCGCGACATCACATGCGCGCTTAGCGCATTCCTCCTCGAGGAATTGATGGTATTCGGACTCTGCCCGTCGTTTGTACGGAGCGCAGCGTGCGAGCCATATTGTGCGTCGCCGACATTTTGCGCGGCGGTGACGGCGGACTCTTTGCGTCAGGAATTTCTGTTCCCTATCCGGCAGTGTCTATTTCGACTTTACCGAATGCGTTCGAAACTTCAATCGCATTCGACGCGGTCGGGTCTTTTTGCGCAAGTAAAATTATCGTTGCACTATCCCCATCGACCTCGGCGGCGAAATGCGTCCCACGGATCCCTATTGTTGCCACTTTCGTCTTAAACCGAACACTAAACGGGCGACGTTTCGCCAAAAGTCCGGTTACTGCACGGACCGCGCCTTGTAAGATGGACATCGAAAATGTCTCTTCTTGTTGACCTGATTGCTGGGATGCTGATTTCGCCCGATAGGCATACGAGTCGACGGTCACGATTGTGCTCGAGCCGAGTGCCAATGCGGTTCCGTCAGTAAACTTGAGATCAATCGACGTCTTTCTACCGGTGATTACACGCTCTCGTGCATAAAGTCGGTCATTTACGCGGAGCGTTCGCATCGACCCACCCGACCGAGAAGCGAATGCTTTGCCATCCAACTTTGTTATATGGGCAGCAAAATTCTCAGCCGAATTCGCAGCTAGTGGAGCTAGCAAAAATAATAGCGTCGCGAGACTGAAGGAAATCACACCCCGTTCACGATCTATTTTCGTGCCATCGCTCCTTTCCTCAGTAGCTGCGATAATTGCAGCTACGCCGAATTTACATTACGCCAACACGAGAATGATAACGCAACCGCGACGATTGATAAAAATTACCGTAGCCGTAATTTCCCTGGTCCTATCGGCTTGCCAATCTCCGGCGTCGAGGTTCGATCAGCACGCTAGAACCAATGGTTTAGAAAGACAAACTGAGGACGGTTTAGTTCTGTACCAAAACGGTAAATTGACTAATGGTGCACCAATTCACATTTACTTAGACGGTGATGGGACGCCGTCGCTTCGTCACGGTCAAATCGCGCTCGATCCGACCTCCCGGGATCGCTTGATACTCGAATTGATTGGCGTCGATCCGAATAGCTCCGTCCTGGTCGGACGACCTTGCTATTACGGTTCGGGTGGACCTGCCTGCCAAGCAGAATTATGGACGACACAACGATACTCCAAAGATGTCGTCGACCGCCTCGTGGAGGCGATTAATACCGTTATTCGACGCTATCCGGCCTCGAGGATCGCACTGATCGGCTACAGCGGCGGCGGGGCGCTCGCGATGTTGGCTGCACCTGGACTCGATCGAGTAGACGCATTGATCACAATTGCCGCTAATTTAGACACCCGCGCATGGGTCGAACACCACGGCTACGCACCATTAGAAGGCTCACTCAATCCGGCAGACCAAACACCGCTGCCACCGCGAATACGGCAATTTCATTTTTTCGGTGAGGATGACGAAAATGTGCCAGTGAAATTGTCGCGCCGGGTACTCGCGCGGCAACCGAATGCAGAAACGCAAGTCATCGCGGGATTTAGTCACGCCTGCTGTTGGCCGGATATCTGGGCTAAGCGCCTATCCGAGATTAATCGTTTGCTAGCGAGTGGATCGTAAGAACGGTTCCTCGTTTGGGGCGGGAACCGACTAATCGAGGCGCACACCGACGCCCCTGGATCGATATTCGCGAGGTTCGGGAGTAGGCCAGCGCAGGAAATATTTAAAGACAATAGAGGGCAATCGGAACCCCAACCGTTTACTATTGCCCGCTTCTAACGTGGGTGCTGCTCGCGGTTCGGAATAAGCGCCAATCGATGGTGCGGTGATGTGGCGGTGAGTGGCGATTTTGGAGTTGACATGTTGTTGGATGTATTTCGCGATCTGGGCGCAGGCCTAACCAAGTTTACCGAACGCTGGGTGCCAGATTCTTGGGTGATCTGCATGATGTTAACGGCGCTCGCGATTCTACTGTGCATCTTCGGCGCAGGTGCGGGGGTCGAAGAGACAGTTCTCGCCTGGGGAAAGGGGAATTGGAAGCTCCTGACATTGGCCATGCAGTTCACCATCGCGATGGTTGCCGCGCATGCAGTCGTCGCTTCGCGTCCGGTCTATCGAATGTTCGATTGGCTGGCGTCAATTCCGAACCCTGACAAACCCGTGCAAGCATTGTTAGTTGCCGGCATATTTTCGTTGCTCACCGGCTATCTCAACTGGGCGGTTTGCTTAATATCGTGCGCGTTATTTGCGCCGTTTTTGCTAAAGCGAAACCCTAAGACTGATGTGCGAGTCCTCATTGCAGCGCTGTACATCGGTATCGGTACGGTCTGGCATGGCGGATTATCGGGTTCTGCTCCATTGATTCTCGCGACGCCAAATAATCCGTTGCTTGCGCCGAGCGACATGGCGCCTGTGGTCGATCGGATTTACCCGGTAACTGAAACCCTGTTTAACCCCTACAATTTGATCATCATCTCGATTATCGGGCTGGTCGCGCTCGTGACGATCTGTCTGCTGCATCCGAGCAAGAATGTTCGCACTTTAAACGCCGAACAAATCGATCGAATTATGCCGTCACCACCGGCGCTCGATCCGCCGCCAAATACCCCGGCGGAGCATATTGATCACTTTCGTGGCTGGATCTGGCTTGCGGTTATTTTGCTGGCTTATCCGCTGGGTCATTCGATCGTGAATAACGGATTCGGCACGAGTTGGACGATCAATGCCTACAACATTACATTTTTAGTTCTAGCCTTGATCCTCCACGGTCGGCCACTGTCGTTCCTGCGTGCTTGTCGTGCTGGGGTCGACTCGGCTTGGGGCATTATTGTTCAGTTCCCATTTTACGCGGGAATATTCGGGTTGTTGCAATATACGGGCCTTGGGAAATGGCTCGGTAGCTTATTCTCGGATCTCGCGACAACGAATACGTATCCGTTTGTTGTCTACGTGTACTCCGGATTTATGAACTTATTCGTGCCGTCCGCAGGATCGAAATGGATGATTGAAGCGCCGTTCTTAATTCCTGCAGGCGAATCACTCGATGTCTCCGTGGTGACGATTACTTTGGCTTACGCTTACGGGGATTCGCTCACGAACCTTATTCAGCCATTTTTCGCGATCCCTATACTTGCCGTAACCCG
>CAWLAW010000193.1:0-6215 GCA_963854885.1 Gammaproteobacteria bacterium
GTAATTGCCTTGCCCAACTGCACATTGCGCCTCGTTGACCTTTCCTTTTCGATCTACGCGCCCACGCTCGTTCGCGCCGCATAGAAAGACCCTTCATCGCTGATCGCCTATGCAGTTAGCGTTGTCGAATAGCGGCCAATGATTGCAGTAGAACTCGGAGATTTTAATTTTATGAATATCTATGTTGGTAACCTTTCATACGAAATGAATGAAGAAGATTTACGTTCGTCCTTCGAAGATCATGGTGGCGTCGATTCTGCTAAAATCATCATGGATCGCGAAACCGGACGCTCGAAAGGATTCGGCTTTGTTGAAATGCCCGACGAAAGCGAAGCAACGGCCGCGATACGCGAACTTAACGAAGCCATGGTAAACGGGCGGCCGCTAAAAGTTAATGAAGCAAAGCCAAGACGAGAATTTAATCAGGAACGGGCATAGCTTCTGTCGCAACCTGTTATGCCGCTGGGGCCGATTCCGTGCCGGCGGTTGATCTCCCCGAAATTGAATTTTGGTTCGATTTCGGCAGCACATACTCCTACCCTGCTGCAGTTAACATTGAAAAATTAGCTGAAGTGCATGGACTGGCCGTGAAATGGCGGGCGTTCGTACTTGGCGCGATATTTCAAGAGCAAGGCTGGCCCGATTCACCGTTTAATATTTATCCGCTGAAAGGCCGCTACATGTGGCGCGACATGGAACGAATTTGCCAGACACAAGATCTCGATTTCAATCGACCGACAACTTTTCCACGCAATGGATTATTGGCAGCCAGAGTGACGAGTGCAGCGGAAGGCGCACCATGGCTCGGCAGCTTCGTGCGGCAAATTTTTACCGCCAATTTTGTTTTAGATCTGGATATTGCAGATATCGACGTTGTTCGATCTTGCTTGGAAGTCTTGGACCTCGACCCGAACCCAATCCTCGATGCGGCAGCTGCCAAAGAAAACAAAGATGCATTGCGCACGCAAACCGACCGGGCGAAACAACTGGGTATTTTCGGCGCGCCAACGTTCATTAGCAACGATGAAATTTTCTGGGGTAACGACCGCCTCGGTCAGGCGATTACCTGGGCCAAACGTGACGCATAGTCGCGCGCCACATTTACTTCCCGCCGCCCCCGACGGTTTATTCGCGAAGTTTGAAGCGCTGTATTTTTCCTGTCGCGGTTTTCGGTAATTCGGTCAGAAATTCGATCCACCTCGGGTATTTCCACAATTCGGTATGCTGTTTTACGTGAGCTTGTAGTTCCTCGACTAATTCGGCCCGCGCCTGCGATTGATCATGAACGACGACGAATGCCTTCGGTTTAGCGTTGCCGCGTTCATCGCGATGTGCGACCACCGCCGCCTCGAATACTTTCGGATGTGTCATTAGAATCGTCTCGACATCAAAGGGAGATACCCAGTTTCCGCCAGACTTGAACATGTCATCCGACCGTCCGCAAAACCTAAATTTGCCTTGTTCGTCCAAATAATATTTGTCGCCCGTATACGTCCATTCCCCGACAAACGTCTTCTGCGATTTCTCGCGTTGGTTCCAATACCCTTCCGCGCAAGATTCGCCTTTGACCACTAGCTCTCCAATTTCACTGTCACGGGTCGGATTTCCACTCTCATCGACTAGTCTGAGATCGTATCCAGGTACAGCGACTCCGGACGAACCGTATTTGACGTCGTCCGGATGATTACTGAGAAAAATATGCAGCATTTCAGTTGAACCCACGCCATCTATTACTGGGACGTTGAAGCGCTCTTGCCATTGTCGGCCAATCTCGGCTGGTAGCGCTTCACCGGCTGACACACATAGCCTCAGACGTTCCGAACCCGGCGCCGAATCAGAATGTGGGTCCGCGAGAATCGCCGCATACAAAGTTGGCACGCCAAAGTACAGAGTTACTTGGTCGCGTTGCAGTAACGCCATCACCAATGCTGGAGTGGGCCTTTCTGCCGTCAAAATTGTCGTTGCGCCGACTGACAGTGGGAATGTCATTGCGTTGCCCAAACCGTAAGCGAAGAACAATTTCGCCGCGGAGTACACGATGTCGTTATGACCAATGCCGAGCACGGCGTGACCGTACGACTGGGCCGTGTGAACCAGGCTGCTATGTCGGTGCTTTACGCCCTTTGGATTACCGGTAGAACCGGATGAATACAACCAAAACGCGATATCATCCGCGCACGTGCGAGCTGCTTGTAATTCGCACGCCGCGTTGCTCAATAATCCATCCAGTGTAGCGTGTGAACCGATCGTTTCGCCGGTTACGATAATTTGTTGCAGGTGGGTATCGGCCGTGACTTTCGGGTCGACATTTGAATACAGCGTTGAGCTGACGATCAATACTTGTGCACGGCAGTCATCGAGTATGTAACGATAGTGCTCTGTCGTGAGCATCGTGTTGATCGGAACGGGGATGAGTCCCGCTTTAATTGCCCCCCAAAATACACAGACGAAATCAATGCTATCGCTCATTACCATAGCAACACGGGATTCAGGACCTAACCCAAGGTTCCTTAATGCGTTACCTGCGCGATTGACCCGTACGCATAATTCGCCATAAGAGTAACGGCCGTCATCATCGATAAACGCTATCTTGTCTTGCCGGCCTGCGCCTATGTGGGTATCTATAAAGTGTGTCGCGGCGTTGAACTCACGCGGCAGCACCGCAACCGGGAATGGGTTAGTCGTCGTGCTCAAATTAAATTCCTCGACCTCATCGTTGGCTAGTGCCCAAGGCTATTTCGGATGGTTACCTCAATCGTCTAGAAAATCCGGGAAATCGCGTGACACGGACATGGAGAAATCCGCCGGGCGCTTCTCAAGAAAACTGGTAACGCCTTCACGTGCATCTGCACCACTGCCAACAAAGTACAGGGCTTTCGATTCTTTCTTGAATGCATCTTCGGGATCCGCCGAGCCGAGCATTTGCCAAAGCAATTTGCGCACAATCGCGGCCGATACGGCGCTCGTTTTATCAGCGATTGAGCGGGCAATTTCGTGCGCCCGTGGGAGCAGTTCATCTGGAGCCAATAGCTCGGAGACAAGTCCACCTTCGAAGGCTTCTTGGGCGCTGAATACGCGACCCGTTAAAAACCAATCGAGTGCCTTCGTAATGCCGACAACGCGAGGTGCGAACCAGGAGCTACAGGCATCAGGCGCGATACCGCGTTGCGTAAACACGAATCCCATTTTCGACTTCTCGCTGGCCAATCGAAAGTCGCACGGTAAGGTCATCGTCAGTCCAACTCCGGTTGCCGGACCGTTAATCGCGGCTATAATCGGTTTGCGGCAACGGAAAATGCGTTGCGTGAGCTCTCCTCCTCCGTCCCGATGGGTGTCCGCGGTGACTTCGTTGGCGCGATCAAACGGATTGCCACCAGCGCCTAGATCGGCGCCAGCGCAGAATCCACGGCCGGCTCCGGTTAGGATAACAACTCGTACTTCGTCGTTCGCATCGGCCTCATCGAACGCGGCAAGCAGTTCGTCGTGCATGGTCCGGTTGTAGGCGTTTAAGACATCGGGTCGGTTTAACAAAATCGTCATGACCTTGTTCTCGACGCTTGTCAGCACTGTTGGGTCGGTCATTGCTTTCGGCTACTCCTCAATCCTCGACTATGGGTTTAACTTCTTCGATGACTCTTCGCGTTTGATCGAACGTATCGCTATCGCCCGAACTAACCGGGAATAACACAAATTTCGACGCGCCTACGGCAACATATTCTTGCAGACGTTTGGTAAGCTTTGCAGCATCGCCGATACAAAACAGCGGATTAAGATCAATCTCATCGCCAATTCCCGTACGTTGCAGAAGAGGCGAATTGCGCACGGCATCGTCATCTGGAGAGCCGATACGAAATGCGATCGATGCGCCATAGTGATCGTCGTCGATTGATCGACCGCAAATCGCTAATTCGTCTTTTATCATCGCGATGCTTTTCGCCACGTCGGCGGGCGATGCCGCGCCACCTATCCAGCCACTGCCAAGACGCGCCGTTCGTTTTGCGGCCGCTTTGCTTGAGCCGCCGATCCACAATGGGATAGGTTGCTGAACGGGACGCGGCGCAATCGTCGCATTTTTATATTGAAAGTACTTGCCATCGAAGTCTACGGATTCCTCGGTCCATAGGCGGCCCATCAATTGAAACATCTCGTTAGAAATGGAGCCGCGATGATCCGGACTTTTCCCAATGGCAGACCACTCATCTGCATTCGGATATCCGACGCCAAACATCGGTAATAATCGGCCGTTACTCAGATAATCGATGGTTGCGCATTGTTTCGCGAGCACCAAAGGATCGCGAAGCGGCGCAACGATCGCATTCATGCCGAATTTTATCCGTTGCGTACACCCAGCCAAGGTCGCGAGCGCGCTCATCGACTCTAAGTAACTGTCGCTCGACACTAGGCGATCGGATTGCCACATCGAGTCAACACCGCTCTCCTCCAAATATTCGGCCCAGCGAAAGTAGCTGCTTGGCGAATCGAACGGGTAACTCGTTAATCCGAACCCAATGCGTACGCTCATGCTGTAACTCCAAATAAACTAATTGCACCGACTACGTTAGAAATCTTACCCAACATTAAAATTCCATCGGCGAGACAAAATACTTGTCGAAAAATCGATCGCGATGCTCGCGCAAATTATCGTCGAACGCTGCTGCGATTGCTGCATCACCTTGATCAAACAACGGTCGCATTTCTTTGCCAACGGGAATTTTTTCCCAAGAAATAATTTCAATTAAATTCGAAAACGCCGTCCAGTAAAAATCCATCGCGCTTGGCGCATTACCGACAAAGAATTCACTGCCGGCAGCTTTTTGCGCACGCAGCCGCGACGACAACTGATTTAAGGTTCCGGCGATTCGTTTACTCGCGAGTTCGGTATCGGATTTGTTGTAATTGTACTTGTCACCCATTCGCTGTACCCCTTCCGGCGCAGCGCCGGATTCGAGAATTGGCGCGAACATCAGAAGCCGGCGATTCCATCCAAGTCCTAGCTCCCCGTTGAGCTCGTGCGACATGCCAAACAGATCGGCGCGCTGCTCGGGATCTTCCGGTATTAATGCACGGCTCGGTGCAAGTCGCTCGAGCAGAAACAAAATATCATTCCACCGATCGATCGGCTTTTCATCATTCCACCCAACGACGGGACCACTATTAACGCCCGACCATCCGACTAGTTCTTCATTCGCGTCCCCCGGAATTAAATGGCCGGCCGTGTAGTCGAGCCCTTTATACTCCATCATTGCTTTTGCGGCTTGTCCCCAGGGACTCGGCGCGCCCGCAACCAAAACGATGCGTAGACCGTCTTTTTTGATTAGGTCCCCGATGCTCAACAATTCCATAAAATACCCTCTAAACGACGCGTCGCAATTTTTTTATCTGGCCGATATCGTACGGTGTTGGAACAATAATATCGAGCTGTCAGAACTTGCGATCTGGAGCGATACTCAATGCACGACTCTCGAATTGGCGGCAATATGGATCTCTCCGAAATAATTGAATTTTTTACTACCGTAGCGGTTCTAGGGCATCCTCTTAGCATCACCAGACTTACCCTAATTGGAAATCAACCGCCGTGGCAATCGACTGGCCTGCCGGCAAAAGAGGGACAATCTTATAGTCTATTCGCCGATGGCCTCATTCATTGGTCCGAACGCTATCCCGAACTACATGGCGGGCCGGAATTTCATTTGTGGGCGCGCATAAACGGCGGCCGTGCCGTCAACCTCAGTGCAGCTTCAGGCACTTTCACCGCTGACATCGACGGGGATATTGAAGTCTGCATCTACATGGGAATGTGGGGAGATGCGTTTGGCAACTTAGTTTCCGGCGATCGATTGTATGCGCCACTGCGCGGCACACTCGATGTGATCGTTGTGCTTTATCAAACAGAACCGTTGCAAGCAATAAACGCCGGACTCGCTCGGGGCGACGCGCCGTCTATCGTGCTTGCCGAATGCGACCGACTGGAAAATCCGTATCAACCGCCTGCAGGATGGGAGTACCTGCACGAAACCGGTTATTCAACAATGTTTACCGGCCAATCTAACGATAATCAACCGGTTATTCACGTCAATGCTCGCCGCGACCAAGGAATATTACGTCGCGACGTCAATTTCGAGCTGTCAGAATCGACCACCATCGAATGGACGTGGCGCGTCGACGAACACCCGAGTCGCGCGCGAGAAGATCAAGCGATCACCCATGATTATATT
>CAWLAW010000194.1:0-6205 GCA_963854885.1 Gammaproteobacteria bacterium
ACTCCGCAGCCTGAAATATTACAAGCGGAGAGCCATGAAGAGGGTAGTTGTATGAATACCGCGCAGTCCTTCCAACCGACCGACGATGACGCGATCCAACGATTTTTGGAACATTGCCACCGCAAGCAATATCCGGCAAAGAGTACCATCATCCGTCAAGGCGGTCCGTCGCACGAATTGTTCTACATCATTAAAGGTTCCGTGACCGTGATGCTGGAAGATGAGGAAGGACGTGAGTTAGTACTCGCTTACCAAAATCCCGGCGATTTCTTTGGTGAGATCGGCTTATTCAACGAGCACGTAAATCGTAGCGCGCTAGTCCGCGCCAAGACGCCGTGCGAAGTCGCTCAAATCAGTTACGAAAAGCTCAAAAGCATGTCGACCGTATTTCCCGATCTCTTGTTTGCGATTTCGTCTCAGCTTGCCAATCGTCTGCGCAAAATGAACCGCAAAATTGGTGACTTGGCGTTTATGGACGTGTCTGGTCGCGTTGCCCGCTCTCTATTGGACTTGTGTAAAGAACCCGATGCCATGACGCACCCGGACGGCATGCAAATCCGCATTACTCGACAAGAACTCGGACGCATTGTGGGTTGTTCGCGAGAAATGGTCGGCAGGGTCCTAAAGACCTTGGAAGAACAACATCTCATCAGCGTGAGCGGCAAGACGATCGTCGTATTTGGCGTGCGCTAACTCGCCGGCTTTTTCTTTCTAATCCCTACATTCTTGCCCACCCATTCGGGTCTGGCCAGAGACAACTGAGCCTCGTGCAATTGCTTGATGCGCGGCGCAACCTCGCCGTCGAACGGACAACTCTTACGCATTTTTAAATCGAAGCTGATAGAAAGAGTTTCTTGTGTCGCGAGCAAATCTTCGCCGCGGTACATTTCTTGGTAAATATGCGTCCGTTTACCGTCGAAATCGAGCACACGACTATGCACGTCGAGCTGTTCGCCGAGCACCGCCTCGTTCTGGTAGGTAATGTGCGCTTCGAGCGCAACGGTCGATCGCTGCTTATTTTCGATGTAATCGGAATCGATCCCATAAACGGCCTTTAGCGCATCGATGCCGAGATCGAATGTGGCGATGTAATACGCCACATTCATGTGATCGTTGTAGTCGAGCCATTCGGGCAAAACCGTATAACTAGACGTAACGACGCCGTTTGCAGGAATAGAAGTAGACACAGATATCTCGTCCAGTATTGGGTATCACAGATACTATAAGACACGAACCCGTCGGTTCGAAAGTCCCAATCGATCGGCTTGACACACCCGGGCACAACCCGGATGATCGCGTTCCCCAAAGCGACGGCGCGCTTCGAGCAGGGCCGTGGCCTAGAAGTCGCGCGAGCCGCTTTGAAGAATAACGTCCCATGGCTATGTAGCTCAGCTGGGTAAGTGAAGACCGAATGTCCACGGGACATTCGCAATTGAGCGAGCGCCTGGCCATGGATGGACAGGCCGGCGTATAACGACGACGACATCCTCGCGCCACGGATGGCAGACGAAAAATGATTTTATGGCTATGTAGCTCAGCTGGTTAGAGCGCGGCACTCATAATGCTGAGGTCGGTGGTTCAAGTCCACCCATAGCCACCATTTAAGTCGTTAAAACCCCTGAATTTTTCTTCACCCGCTTACCGAAGATGTGGTATCGGTGGTACTAGCTGAGGTCCACAAATACCGGAGCATGATCGGATGCGGTGATGCCTTCTTTCTTCTTCCGGAAGTCGCGATCGATCTCAACCGCTTGGGTACGTTGCAGAACGGCGTCGGTGCCGAGTACAAAATCGATGCGCAGGCCTTGATTTCGGTGAAACGCGCCGCCGCGATAGTCCCACCAAGAAAACCTTTTCTCGTCGGGAAAGTGCGACCGATATAGGTCGATCAAACCGAGGTCTGTGAGCTTAGCAAAGCTCGCGCGTTCCGCGCGGGTGTGAAAGAGCCCGTCGTCCGCCTTTTCGCCGTGCCAACTATCCATTGCAGGGGGTACTATGTTGAAGTCACCACAAAGTACCGCCGCGGATGAATCGATAGTCTTCCAGTATTCTGCGAGCGACGTCTACCACGCGAGTTTCTTAGGGTAGTCTTCGTGGCTGATATCCCTGCCGTTGGGGCAATATATGGTGGTGAAACTGAGGTCGGGCGTCTCCGCCGTGATCAGGCGCGCACCAAAGTCTTCTTGTCCGGGCAGGCCCCGCTGAACGATTTCTACCGGGTTCTTGCTGACTACAGCAACGCCGTTCCAACCCTTCTGGCCGTGAGTCTGTACGTGATAGCCAATAGCGTTGAACGGCTCGTGGGGGAACTCGTCATCCGTTATTTTCAGTTCTTGTAGACCGACAATGTCGGGTTGACGCTCGTTCAGCCAAATGAGGACGAAATCCAAACGGGCTCTTAGCCCGTTAATATTCCAGGTTGCTATCCGCATGCAGGCGCTCCACTCCAGAACGTCAAGCATATCGCGAGCATAGGGCGGCGTCATAGTAACCGCAGTTTAGGGCTAATGAACTTGCAACGATGGTCGATGAAGCCCGCAAAAATCCCGCAAGCATTTCCGTGCCCACAAAGCATGAGGCGCTAGGTAACATAAGGAATTGAAAATTTCGGAATTTTGAGGGGCGCCGATAGAAAACGAGTCTTGGACTTGGGCAGGGGCAATGCCGAGGTCGCCATTACGAGGGCGCCATGTCCAAGACGTTCTCATCTAAAATTGAACGCGTTCTATTCAAGCTAGGAAACCATCAATGGCGAGCGGGTTCCCATCTTCGAGATAACGCCCGAAATGGAGCATGAGTTCTACGCTACCGCCTGGCATCGAGATCTACATCGGGATCTCATAGGCGAACTTGTGCCTTATTTCGGGACCTAAATTTCCGAGCCGAAACGGGTGGTAGGCGAGTTCGAACTGATCGTTTTTTTATTAGACTGGCGCATCCTATGCGTGTGAAACCGGTAAAAAGTTAATGTCATCGGGAGGGCGTTTATCCTTCCTATACTTAAACGCGGGAGCTGAATTCGATGGAAGAAGTCTATTTTAAAAGTGGCGGATTGCGCTGCGGACCTGTATTTGCCGAGCGATTTGCAAGCCGGGGAACGGCGCGCGGCACTGGTTATCGGGCATGGTTTTTCGCTGGTGAAACCGATGCTTGCGGAGCAGGCGGCGTGCTTTTGCCAGGCCGGCTTTATCGTACTCGCGATCGATTATCGGTCGTTTGGAAATTCCGAAGGTGAGCCGCGCGGGCAGCTATTTCCGCTTAACGAGGCCGAAGACTATCGTAATGCGATTAGTTATCTGCAATCACGCGACGACGTCGATGCTGAAAGGATCGGGATTTGGGGTGCGAGCTTTGCCGGTGCACAGGTGAGTTATGTCGCCGCGATCGACCGGCGAGTGAAAGCCGCGGTGGCGGTCGTCCCTGTTACTGATGGCTATAAATGGATGAAATTGTTACGCAGCGAGGCGCACTTCGACGAATTGCTGGTTGCGGTAGAAGCCGATCGTGCTGCGCGTTATGTCGGCCAACCCAGTGCCCGGATCCCTGTTGTTGGTGCAGCTGGCGATTTATGTGGGATGCCCGTCGATCAGGACATCATTGACTTCTATGACGGCGCCAAAACGGCCTTCCCAACTTGGGCGGATAGCATTACCTTGGAGTCGATCGAGCGCATTCTTGAATTCTCTCCGATGTCCTATGTGCACCGAATTAGCCCGCGGCCGTATTTGATCATTAGTACCGCTCACTACGATGTGGTACATCCCGCGTGGTCCATAGCCGAATTATACGAGCACGCGCGCGAACCAAAGCGACTCGAATTCTTACCGTTTGCACAGGTCGGTTTGTATTCTGAACCGGGCTTAAGCGTTTCGAATAACCTAGCGCGAGATTTCTTTATTGAACAATTAGGACCCGCGGCGCTCGCGTGAACGACTGCTTGTTGATTTGCACGCTGATTTGATCCGGCAATTGCACTCAAATTTGATCTTGCTAATACCGCGAAGTACGGTCGATCATGCCACCCTAGCGTTGAAAAGGTGGATCAATGCTAGATGCAAATTTTTAGAATAATTGGATCACTTTTGGGTGCAATTCAACACTAGTCAGTCTTGCTGCGAAATACGAGATGACCAGCCTGCTCCTGAGCTTCGTAGAGGGCCTGCACGTCGGCGGATAGGGTGACATTTCTGTGGTTGGGGAACTTCTCCGGATAGATGAGTGGCCGCAGGAAAAATTGGTCAGGCTCTTCCGGCTCTGCCTGGGTCCGCAACGGTTTTATTTCCCATTCTCGAAGCATGAACTCCGGAGAGAAAACTGTTTCCTCCTCCTCCGGTGTCCAGTCATGAACTCTATGGGAATCATGGGTTCCTATACTGATCAGATCATTTACGACGTTCCAATAGACGGACGTCATAGTGGCGTAGCCGAAATCTCCTAGGGCTGGGTTTTCTTTCCGGGCATTTCGAGTTTCTACGAGAATTAGTTGGTCGTTATGATCGTATTTCTCCATCCGAAGCGGAAAGAACGTATTTTTTTCAAGCCACAATACACTGTATTTTTCCCTATAGTTGGGCAGCCATTCCTGTTTGAATGTCCCTTTCACCACCCAGCAAGCTACTCCGCCGTCTTCGGTGTAGTGCTCAAAACTGTCCCCCATCGGCTTAATTGAATCTACCGGAATATCAACAAACCCTTCTCCTTTTGGATTCAGAGTAATGGTAGGTCTAGTATTGGGGTAACGCACTGTCGTATGAATTAGGTCCGTCCCGATTAATTCCCAACTGGATTGCCACGGGTCACGACCAACCATATCGTCGTAAGTCTGCGCGTTGCTGGGGAAGCGCTCATCGCGTCGCGGTGATGGCAAGCGCCGGACTTTGCGCAACTTTGGTGAATAGATTGAGATGTCTAATTTGGTCGTATTTTGCAGATCAGTTCGTTTGATTTGCCAAGAAAACTGACGATTGGCGCTGGCAGGGGGGAATTTACTGTACATATTCCATTTCTGACCGGACTCCGTGGGCGCCGTATCGAGAGCGTACCCCTGCAATCCAGGTCTCCCATTCTGAAAAACTAAATTAGTGCCCATGCCTTGGTTCGTGTAGCCAGTATTTGTCACTGCTCCGAATATGGCAATTTGGTAATGGGACCACCTAGCGAGATGAGGGAACTCGCTCGAACGAAATCCCATTTCTTCGGCGGTAAAGGGTGGTTCATAAGGATAAGGTTCTGCTGGAATATACGGAATACTCGAATTCCTAGGGCTATTCGTCGAAGGATCAAATATTTTGCGGTCCTCCTGAGTCAGACTTTCGATATTCCGCCAACTTTGGGCCGCAAAGACACTCGGCGTCAGCAGAGTGAGCGAAAGACAGATACCCGGCAGCAAGCAGGCGGGATACCAAATTGGAATTTTTTTATGCATAAGTCGCTTAAATAAATTGATTGCCAGTTTCACAAGATGTGAACGAGTCTAACAGACGATATCGCTTAATCGCCTCGGGCGCACAAAAACCTAGATGCTCAGCCTGACACGGCCCTACGCCCGCTACATCCTACCTTCGAATTGAATTGATACCCCATAACCTCGGTATCTGAACGGGCGTGGAGCAGCGTGGTGACAATTCTATCTTCGGCTCTAATGGACTTGCCGAGTTAACTAAACGGCACGCGTACCTGAGCATCCTAAATTCGTCGGGTTGGACTCCAAGAAAGGAAAGCGGATGTCTAAACCGGACAAGGTAATTGACGCCGGACAGCGCTTCTAAATTACGCTCGGGGTTGCCAGAAGAACTCGAAACGGGTTTTCCCCGCACTCGTCTGTACTCCGTGATCGCCTTCCTCTGCTGCTTAGGATGGAAACGCCTAGATCTGCGATGCGAAATTGCGCATCCGGACAAGGTTTCTGGGCTTTGACAAAACGCTTTAGAAAACTGGGCAGTGTGAGTGACTCAATACGGCATTACGAAGTACCACCAAAATCGAGACAGTCTCAATTAAACCCGCTTATTGGCGCGGCTGCGGTTTCGATACAACAGCCTATCGATACCTAGGTCACTTGCGACCCAACAGTTGGTCACGATGTCTGGGTTTCATTCTTAAGATGCGACCACCTTTAGCAAGTAGTGATGGGGCAACGGGAAAGAGACCTGCTTTCGTTTAGTGGTGTCATCCGTTTGCGGCGCCGGTCGTCAAAACCAATGCT
>CAWLAW010000195.1:0-6204 GCA_963854885.1 Gammaproteobacteria bacterium
GTTGTTTGGTAAGTTGATCCTGCAGCAACCGAACGTGATGATCATGGATGAGCCAACGAACCATTTAGATATGGAATCTATCGAAGCGCTGAATATTGCGCTCGAAAACTATCCAGGCACCTTGATCTTTATCAGTCACGATCGTGAGTTTGTTTCGTCGCTCGCTACCCGGATCCTTGAATTAACCCCGGACGGGATTATTGATTACCGCGGGACTTATGATGAGTACCTGGACGGCCAAGCCGGCGGGGCGAAAAGCCAAGTCGCGTAAAGCAAATTTTCCCGACGTCGATTCTATTCAGCGGCGCGCTAAGGAAACACAACTACCGTTCGTAGTTCAATACTTTCGCGCGGCTTAAATTCGGCGGGGCAATTCGGATTATTGAAGCCAGTGTGTCCGGTAAATATCGCCCGGCCGTCATCGGCGGTATCGAAACATTTAAGAAAAATCACCTCGTCCGGTTGCATATCTGAGACCGCAAACCAGCGATGCTCGGCGCTGTGCTTGAACGAATAAATTTCTCCAGTGAGATGCGGCTCGTCGAGGTTGTCTTCTAGGAAGTGCTGGATCGCGGTGGGGATAAAATCATCCAGCTTCGTGGTCCGTGCGTGGCATATCGCGAGCGGATGATCTTGCACAGGTCCCACTATCGGTCGCCAGATATTGATCAATGCGGCGCGATGATCGCTCAAATGCGACGCGTTGTTGTCTTCGAGAATTTCGCGGATGCGCCGCGGGCCGGAATTTAATGTGTAATCATTGTGTGCGCCATCAACTGGCATGCGCACGCCACTTTCACCGCGCTCGCTGCGCGGCTTGTTGCGCACATTGTGATCAAAAATGAATACTTCGAGCGCGCCGGTAGCCTCTTTGAGTAAGGCAGCAGCTTCTGGATAATATTCCTCTTGCACGCGGTCCGCATTGTAATAATCGGAAAAGCTCGATCGATGTGGAATGAGCTGGAAGCCGGCGTCGTCGAGGGTCAACTGGTCCGCGATTGGGCGGCAATCGTAGACTGGCATAGGCACATGTTCGCGTTCCGGCGACTCAACCGGCCGGCCACTAGACGGGGGGAAAACGCGCACGTTCGCCGGACCGTCGAGTGGTTTCGTGTAGCACATCGATGTTTCGACGTGGGCGAGTTCTGCGACGTTTACGGATTCCATGCAATGTTCTCCAGCGGGATGTCGATCAATGCGACCAATTCAAGCGCCTCGACAGTCCAAATGCAAGTTTTAGCCATCCCTCATCGCTGATTAAACGCAGCGCGGACTAGTGTGATCAGCTATTTCCGGTCGCGAATTGCCTGCACAGAGACCTCGGAGTCGTTATCATGCGCGCTACAAATGCTCCTAGGCCCGCGTGCTCGCACCCGCCAGTCGGTCTCAAACACACAGAATTAGTTTATGCACCGAAGCCCGATAGCGCAGTTTCTAGATTTCGCCCGCCGCTCGGCGCCGCTCGCCGTGATCGCCACGACTTTAGGTCTCGCCTACGGAATTTGGTATTCGTATAGCGTAATACTTGTCGCGCTGCTCGCCGAATTTGGCTGGAGCCGATCATTGTTAGCGGGCGCGTTTAGTGTCTTCGCCATCGTTCATGGGGTCACGAACCCGATAGTCGGATTCCTCTGCGATAGGGTGCGTCCACCGTTGCTGGTCGGTCTCGGTGGCACATGTCTAGGAATCGCACTGTGGGCTAACAGCACAATCTCAGAACCGTGGCAGCTCTACCTGGGGTTTGGGGTACTTACAGCCATGTCTGTGGCGTTGTGCGGTTGGTTGCCGGCTTTGGTCATGGTGGAACGACGCTATCAACATCGTTTAGGCCTCGCGATGGGGATTGTGAGTTCCGGCATTGGCGTCGGTATGGTTACCGTCGTGCCGCTGTGCCAATTTTTAATCGACACCTATGGCTGGCGGATCGCATTTCGCGTACTCGGCTGTATCTGCGCATTTTGGATCGTTCCGGCAGCGATTTATCTTTATGCGAGCACACCGAGGCCGTCTCGAGGCTACTCTCGATCCGAAGAGGACGAATTTGTCCACGACCTGGGGGAATCAGTCGCCACTGAGCCGAATGTTAGCAAGCGCTCTTCGTCAATAAGCTTGCGCGAGGCGCTTCGCATGGCACCATTTTGGTTAATGGTGAGCGCATTTTTCTTTGGCAGTATCTGTTCGCAGACGTTGCATGTGCATCAAGTTGCGTATCTCGTCGACCATGGCCTGTCCGCTATGGTCGCGGCCTCCGTGGTTGGCGTCGTGGGACTCGCAAGTGTTGTCGGTAAAACGGGCGGCGGATGGTTGTCTGACCGGTTCGAGCGCGAACTCGTCTTTGTATGCGGGATCGCCATTTTAGTGGCCAGCGTTGCGGTGCTTGCGTGGACGGGGCGGATGCCGTCGGCTTTCGGTACTTATACTTATGCGATCATGTTGGGGATCGGCTACTCCGCAACCGCGTCACTTGTGCCCGCCATGATGAGTGACCGGTTTAGCGGTGTTTACTTCGGATCTATAATTGGCATCGGCTTATTCGGCAGTGCGCTGGGTAGCGCGATTGGTCCTTGGTTGGCAGGTTTAACCTTCGACCGGACCGGAAGTTACGATACGGCGTTTGTTATCGCTGCGATTGCTGGTATTGCCTCGGGTAGCGCAGGTTGGATCGCGCGCGTGTTGCGATTACGCGAACGGTCGGCGAACCTTAGCGGTTAAGATTAATATTGCGGTTTGCGTTGCATTTATGCGTTTGCTGCTTGGACTACAACTGAATATAAAAGGGGACGGATAAATGGAAAAGCGAGACATTGTATTTACCCGCGACGGCGTTGAATTAGTTGGTTGGCTGAAATTGCCAACAGACGGATCGAACCACCCGCTGATCATTATCACCCACGGACTAAGCGGCATTGTCGATCTCGATTTAGAATCTTATGCGGATATTTTCTGCGCTGCGGGCTTCGCCTGTTTGGCCTACGACCATAGAAACTGGGGTCGCAGCGGCGGCCAGCCGCGCGGAGAAACGGATCCCTGGGAGCAAGTTGGCGACATGCGCGAGGCAATCTCTTTCGCGCGCGCACTCCCTGAGGTTGACCCCAAGCGCATCGGACTGTGGGGCACAAGCTATGCGGGTGGCCACGTGTTGACCGTTAGCGCACTTGATCGACGCGTTCGCTGTAGCGTAGCGCAAGTTCCGCTAATCAGCGGGTCGCGAACGTTCGAATCATGGGTTCCCGCGGACAAGATGGAAAAGTTTGTGCAACGCTTGGATATCGATCGGGACAACCGTTTTGCAGGCGCGGAACCGGCATCGAGCCCAGCAGCGCTGCCCGGTTCCGAGACTGAAGAATGGATTAACCACAGCGATGTCAATGGAACCTACAGCAATTATTTAACAGTTCGCTCCTTCGACCTATTGCGCACCTACGAGCCGGTGTCATTTGTCGAGCGAATTGCCCCGACTCCCCTGATGATGATCGTTGCATCGAACGACGTACAAACTCCAACGGCCTGGCAACTTGAGGCATTTGAAAAAATCGGTAGCCCGAAACGATTGGTTGAGATTGATTGCCGTCACTACGATGTCTATATGCAAGATTTAGAACAAGCGGCCGGGAGTGCGCTCGCCTGGTATCAAGAGCATCTCTAAATATTCATCTGCGTGTAAGCGGTAGTCGAGAGAATTTCTTTGGGACAATCGCGTCCAGAATTTAGTGGCCTTGCGATTGCGCTACTGTGTGGTGTTGTACTAGGCACCGCAGTGGTCGTATCTCGATTCGCCTACGACGCCGGCGCGAGCGGGGTCGTGGTCGCAATCTCCCGTACGATTGTAATGACGACGGCATTTTTTTTCGTGCTTAAAATAATGCGGCGAAGTCTGCGCGTGCCGAAAAAATTGCTGCTCATGTCCCTCGTGAATGGGGTCCTGATGGGGATCATGACATTCGGCAATATCGGCGCCGTCGAATTTATTCCAATCGGCCTGGCGTCCCTATTGTTTTTCACTTTCCCCATCATCATTGCCATATTGGTGATCGCGTTCCGAATAGAACATGTGACCTGGCCAAAAGTGTTAGCCATCATTGTGGCGTTTGTTGGAATCGCGACGATGCTCGGTGATTCGGTGGGCGAGGTCGACGGTCGTGGGGTTGCTTTGGCATTAATGGGTGCAACCGCAACTGCTGTCAACGCGATTCTCGTCGGGCGCTATTTTAAAGGCGTCGATGTGCTTGTCATGACGTTTTACTTTAGCATTGGGGCGTTCGTTTTTTTGCTAATTTTGGCCGCGACAATCGCAGAAGTGCGCTATCCGCAGACTCCGATCGGCTGGGGGGGTGTTGTTGGGGTAGCGATATTGCAGAGCATCGGAACGCCGTTGTACTTTTACGCGATCGCTAAAATCGGCGCGCTAAAGACCGGAATCGCGGCGAACATACAACCCGTTACCTCAGTTCTCGAGGCTTGGCTAGTGTTCGATGAAGTGCTCGCCATACTCCAGGCGCTCGGCGGGGCGTTGGTCCTCGCCGGTATCGGGTTCATGCAATGGGCGGATTTCAAAGCGCGCCGTAAGCTGGAAGAAAATCTCGCGAAATAGTGATGCGGGAACGCGGTACATCCCGAGCTTAAGTTTGGTTTAGAATGCACGGTCATGTTCTCGTACACGATACTAATATAAGGGTCTGCCCATGAGTCACTCGGTTTCCTACACGAAAGATGGTGATATTGGCATCATCACCGTCAACAATCCGCCCGTAAACGCCTTGTCGCAACATGTTCGCGAAGGGTTAACCGAAAGCTTCACCGAGGCAAACGGTGACGAGACGATCGCCACAATACTGATCTGCGATGGACGCACGTTTATCGCCGGTGCCGACATTACGGAATTTGGAAAACCGATGCAGCCGCCAAATTTTCTCGACACCATGACCTCGATGGAAAACATGTCGAAGCCAGTGGTTGCGGCGATCCACGGAACGGCGTTAGGTGGTGGTCTCGAAACGGCGCTGTGTTGTAACTATCGAGTCGCGGTGCCGTCTGCCCGAGTCGGATTGCCAGAAGTGCATCTCGGATTGCTACCGGGCGGCGGCGGTACGCAACGTCTGCCCCGCTTGATTGGCGCGCAGGCTGCAGTCGACGCGATCGCAAACGGTGTCCAAATCAAAGCCGATGCCGCTCACGCTGCAGGGGTTATCGATGAGATCGTCGAGGAAGGAAATTTGCTCGAAGGGGCGAAAGCCTTTGCAAGAAAAATCGTTGCGGACGGCGCACCGTTGAAGAAAGTCCGCGACTTGAACGAAAAAGTAACCAATGTCGATCCGGCGATATTCGCAAAAGCGCGCGCTAAAGCGAAACAATCGAAACGCGGATTCAAAGCGCCGCTGAGCTGTATTGCCTGTGTGGAGGCCGCCTGTACGTTGCCGTTCGACCAAGGCATAGAGCGGGAACAGGAGTTATTCCAAGAACTCCATGACGGCGTGCAATCGGCCGCGCAAATGCACATCTTTTTCTCAGAACGTGCGGCTAGCAAAGTCGACGACATGCCGAAAGACGTAAAGCTTTTAGATGTTAAATCCGTCGCGGTGCTGGGCGCCGGAACAATGGGCGGCGGGATTGCGATGAATTTCGCCAACGCCGGTATTCCAGTCACCTTGCTAGAAATGAAACAAGAGTTTCTCGATAAAGGTCTCTCGGTAATCCGCGGAAATTATGAAAGAACAGCGAAGAAAGGGCGGCTGACAAACGAGCAAGTCGAACAGCGTATGGCGTTAATTACTCCGACGCTGGACTATGCGGATCTCGGCTCGGTCGACATGGTAATCGAAGCTGTATTCGAAAACATGCCGATCAAAAAAGAGGTGTTCGCCAAGCTCGATAAAGTGGCTAAGCCAGGATGTATCTTGGCGACAAATACGTCGACTCTCGACGTCGACGAAATCGCCTCTGTGACGAAGCGACCCGAGTCGGTAATCGGCACGCATTTCTTTAGTCCGGCCAATGTCATGCAGTTACTCGAAATTGTGCGCGGGGAGAAAACCAGTCACGAAGTGCTGGCGACCACCCTCGCAGTAACCAAGGCGATAAAGAAAATCGGGGTCGTGGTTGGTGTATGCGATGGCTTTGTTGGCAACCGCATGATTCATCGCTATGGGCAGCAAGCACAATACTTGCTCGAAGAAGGATGTTTGCCGCACGAAGTGGACGCACCCG
>CAWLAW010000196.1:0-6190 GCA_963854885.1 Gammaproteobacteria bacterium
TGGCGCACCAATGGAACCGAAAATTCGTGTTCCCGTCGCATTTTTTGTGATCAAGCACCCCAAAGGCAATGTGTTGTTCGATACCGGCAACAACGACAAAATCATCACGGACCCTAGTTATTGGGGACCCAATTTCGCCGCACTAAAGCCGGTTAATACGCCGGAGATTTCCATTGAAGCGCAGCTCGGCCGGGTGAAAATGAAACCCGACGACTTTAGTTACGTTGTGGTTAGCCACCTGCATCTCGATCATGGTGGCAATGTAGGCAAATTCCCGAATTCTACAATTGTCTTACAAGAAGACGAGCTCGAGTACGCGCTATTTCCTGACGAACCATTCGCGGGCGCATTTATCCCAGGTGACGTCGGCGCGCTGCGTTCGGCCGTTGGCGTGAGTAAACCCAACGCGATTCCGTTACTACGGCTCGAGGGAGATTTAGATATATTCGGCGACGGCAGTGTTGTCGTGAAGCGCGCGCGCGGCCATACGAAAGGCGGACAAATGCTCCTCGTTCGACTGCCGAATACGGGATCGGTCATTCTCACCGGCGACGCGGCCTACTTCCGCGATAGCGTGATGAAAAGCCTCCCGCCGAACATTTCACTCGCCTATGATCCAGCCGGCATAATGCGTGGTTACGAGTGGATCCGATTTATGATGGCAAGCGAAGGCGCGGATTTCTTCACCTCGCATGATCCCGACGTATTTAAGAATTACAAGAAAGCTCCGGAATACTACGACTAGTCAGTTATTTCACCGAGCATCAGCGGCGAGCGCTCGGACGGCCGTCTGCGCGGCTCGCTGAATGATGTCGGGATCGAAGAATGTTGCCCGAGCGCAGGAAACTGCTAAACCATTGTCACCGCCCATTATTGTCGCAAAGAATCTAACCAAGCGGTTCGGATCCCGTCTCGCCGTAGACGACGTTTCATTCTCGCTCGACGCAGGTGAAGTGATGGGGCTGCTCGGGCCGAATGGGTCAGGCAAAAGCACGATCCTGCGGATGCTTGTCGGTACGTTGCGAGCCAATGAGGGTGAGATATCTATAGCTGGCCACGATATCGTCACAAGCGGTCGGTTCGCGCGGACAAATATTGGATACGTGCCAGAGAACACACCGCTGTACGATTCAATGCGGGTTACTGAATTTTTGCAGTTTATGGCGGGCTTGAAAGGGCTACGCAAACAGCAAGTGGACGAAGCTCTCGAGCGAGTTTGTGATCAGTTGGAGCTGAACGATGTTCGTCGGCAACCCATCCACACCCTATCCCATGGTTTTCGTCAGCGGGTTGCAATTGCGCAAGCTTTGCTGTCCTCACCGCCATTAATTATTCTTGACGAACCGACGAATGGACTCGATCCACGGCAGATCATTGAGTGCCGAAATTTGATTTTATCACTCGCGGGCAAGCACTCGATTCTCGTGACTTCGCACATTCTCACGGAAATCGAAAAAATTGCGGATCGTGCCGGTATCCTTTTGCATGGCCGGCTTTTGGCAGTGGAGGATCTTCGCAATAATCCGGACGCGGGAGATCTGGAATCGCGTTTTCTAGCATTGACTGCTCCGCATTGAACGGATTCCGCGCATTGTTAGTTAAGGAATTCGCGGCGATATATTACTCGTCGGTTGCCTACGTCGTAGCAGCGGTGTTTATGCTCCTAATGTCTTACACCTTTTGCGCACAACTATTCCATATGCGTTCGGCAAGCCTGGCGGGAACCTTGATTCAGGCAGCAACCTTGCTCTTGCTGACTGTGCCGTTTCTAACGATGCGTCAATTTTCCGAAGAGCGTCGCAGCGGCACACTCGAACTGTTGCTCAGTAGCCGCGCGGATGGACTTGCCATCGTGATGGCGAAGTTCCTTGCAACATTCAGCATGCTCACTTTTCTGGTGGTTATGGTGCTTGCGTTTCCGCTAACCTTATCGTTCATTTCCGCGCCGGACTGGGGCCCGATTGTGAGTGGCCTCGTGGGCTTATTACTGCTCGGCGGAGCACTAAGCGCGATCGGTCTCGCCGTTTCAGTGTTTACTTCAAATCAACTCGTTGCTGCCGTGCTCTCGCTCGGTATTTTTCTACTACTATGGATGTCGGAAGCTCTGGGGGTGTTTTTCGGCGATCCATTTGATGACATCGCCGTGGCGATTTCACTGGACACCCGCTTCACCCCGTTCGTCACCGGCGCAGTATATTTATCCGATTTTGGCTTCTTTCTTAGCTTGACCCTGCTAGGCATTTTGCTGAGCGTCGCTGGCCTAGCGCGGCGCTGAGAGATTCACGACGTTGGAATCACTCTTTTGGTTTTGTGGTTGGTTGGTGGCAGTTTTCGTGCTGTTTCGCGCGGCGTTGCAATGGCTTAATCACGCCACCCAACGACGCGCGGTAATGAGTCGGTTTTTTTCGATCTCTGGAATGATCGTTGCGGCTATCGCGATTGCGATCGTCGCTAACCTCGCACTCACTCGACATGACATACATTTCGATTTCACCATTGAGCATGTATTCACTCCCGACTCCATTGCACTAGAGGTTGTAAAAAAACTGACTCAGCCCGTGCGGCTAACTTACTTTTATCGAGATGACGACCCTCAAGGCCGTCGGGCTCAGCGAATAGTCGAACTAATGTCCCGCGAAAACCCCTTGCTTGAAGTGACTACTGTCGATCCCGATAAAGATCCCAGTATTGCGCAGACGGCTGGGGTGAAGTTTTACAACGCGGCATTATTAGAGGCAGGTGGACGACAAATTGTTGTGCGCAGCGTGGATGAAAACGAGATAGCCCTAGGGATTCAGAAAGTACTGCGCGAGCATGTTGTCACAGTTTGTTTTATATCAGGCCATGGTGAATATCCGAGCGATAATTACGAGTTCCATACTCACGTAGAAGAAATTGGTGGAGGGCAGGAGGGCCATAGTCATGGTTCGGCGTCCGCGATTGTGCGCACCACCGAACATGGAGTGGGACGATTTAAACGTTCATTAGAAGCACTCGGTTATGATACGAAAGTAATCGTCCCTGCAATAAGCGGCGCGATAGATCCGAATTGTCGTGTAGTCATTGATGCGGGCCCACAAACGGCATATAGCGACATAGAAACGCAGGCGCTGCGACACTATCTACAAGTAGGCGGCGCTGCGCTGCTGCTTTACGATCTGGAATTTGTCGTTCAACCGGGGCTTTCGCAACTACTCGCTGAAGTAGGCGTGACGGTTACAGATACTGTCGTTGTTGATCACGAACAGCACTACGCGGCAGACGCGGAAAAGGTTGCAGTTACCCACTACGAGCTTCATCCCTCGACGACGCGCTTGTCGTTTACATTCTTTCCCGGGATAAGAGCGCTAGATGTCGCGAATCCGGTCAAGCAAGTTTCAGTGACGCCGCTGTTTTCGAGTGCCCGAACCAGTGTTGGGCAAACGTTGCGGAGATCGACCGACGATAGTCATGCCCACGCACATGCGCAATTGCGCGACAGCGAAGCTGCGCAAGGTCTGATCACCGGCGCCCAAGTTCTGGGCATCGCGAGCGAAGGTAAGCTGACGGGAGATTCGGCTGGTCGATTTAAATTAATCGTCGTTGGTGATAGCGACTTTGTCTCGAATTCGTTTTACCCCTACATGTCTAACAACCGTCTAGCGCTAGGGATGTTGCGTTGGCTTGCTAATGAGGCGACGAACATTCCAGTTGCGGCCAGAATTCCAGCGCCGGCGGTTGTCGAATTTAGTCGCCGACACCAGCGAGTAATATTTCTACTGTTAGTTGTCGCTATGCCAAGCCTGCTGGCGTTAATTGGCTTAACGGTCTGGTGGAGACGTCGGTGAGCGTCATCGGCAGTCGGTTTTTTTCGTTCGCTATGGCCGCCGCGGCGATTGTGTATCTTTGTTGGATGTTTATCGCCGGTGCGCCGAACACGCATCAGAATTTAATTAAATCCCGACCGTCAGGGGTGCTCGAAATCGAACCCGAGAAAATTATTGGCGTGGATCTATCTAGTGGCGAAGCAACCGTCAGATTTGCAAAACAAGAAGGTCATTGGATCGAACTTGGGCCGCCGCATGAAGCGTTAATTACACCGAGGCAAAAGGCGTTGGAACAAGCGGTACGTTTTATGCACACCGCGACCCCGGTGCGCGTCTTGAGGCCTGAAGCAACTGCGAGCGTCGATGCGAAAGACTACGGGCTCGACCCGGCGCATTTCATCGTTCGATTAACAAATAATAGTGGCGATCTGCTAACAGCACGTTTTGGTGAGATCGGCAATGATGGAATCTTGCAATATATGAGAATCGACGGATCGGCGGAAACGTTTTTAATGTCTGGATTCGTTGGCAACGCATGGCGCGAATTGCTTGTGGCAAGTCCCGGCGCCCTTGAAACCGAACTTGAGTACTAAAGAGTCGGCAGTTGTTAGCGAAAATTGGGCATCACCTCGGTTGCGAATAATTCCAAGTATTCGTTCATTTCGGCCGCCGGCATTCCAGGTGGGACAGTCCAAGTGTAGTAACGCTCAATTCCCGTTGCCTCGACATAGCTGCCGATTTCATCCACCGCTTGCTGTGGTGTAACCACTTGAAGCATGCCGGATTCTCGCAGTTGCTGCTCATTGTTGACGTCCGGAAACGGCGTTTGCCCGGCTTCATTTAGCCACACGTTATACGTCTGCAATTGATAAATAATATAGGGGGCGACTTGGCTGAACGTCTTATCTGGATTGTTCGACACGATCAACCAAAAATGCCCGCCAGCTAATTTTCCGGGTCCGGTTAGCCCAAGTTTTTCTCGCTCTTGCTGATAAATAGGAATAAACGCGGAAATATCTCCCGTACCGATAAAGCCGTCAGCTAGACGCGCAGCACGTTTCGCCGAGGCCGGTGCGAAGCCGCCGACCCACAGTGGTGGACGCGGGGATTGAACCGGCAGTGGAGCAAGTTTTGCGCCTTTTATCTGATAGTGTTCCCCGTCGTAATCAACAGTTTCACCCTCCCACAATCGTCGAATTATTTCTAAGCCTTCGTTCGTTCGCCCTGCACGATCGCTACGTTTAAATCCAAGACCATCAAATTCTTGCGGGCGGTAGCCAATCCCAACCCCGAGCTCGAAACGCCCGTTAGACAGAATATCAATCGTAGCCCCATCTTCGGCGACACGAACGGCATCGTGTAATGGCAACAGCAATACTGCTGTGCCAATGCGAATTTTCTTTGTGCGCACCGCGACCGCAGCGGCTAAAGTCAGAATGGAAGGCGCATGCCCGTCATCGCAGAAGTGATGTTCTGTTAGCCAGACGTCGTCGTAACCGATTGTTTCTGCCCAGGCAATTTGATCGAGCGTTTCGTTATAGATTTCAGTATCTGGGCGGTGCCATTTGCTCGGGTTGCGCAATGAATACCAAAGCCCAAATTTAAGTTTACTGTCGCCCACGCTTGACCTCTCCAAATGGTTTCCGAGCGCAAGAGGCTAGGCACGCGCCGCATTTGTGTCAAGCGCAGGGCGGCGGGGCATTGTGGAATTTGCGATTGCCGGTGAGGTAAGAATCGTCCGATTGGACCAATCGGCACTAATTTAAACAATTCATTTGCAGTCGCCCTCAGGCTGTTTCGGCGCTACTCTGTCAAAGACGAAGGGAAATTACATTTGAATTACTAGAAAGGTTTTGAATATGGCTTTGTGGAACGTTGAAATCACGAATGGTGTCGCCGTTGCGAGTTACGTTAATCCGCCAATGAATTACATGACGGCGGACGGTATGAATGAGCTTAAAGGACTCATCGAGGAATGGCGTGACCCTGCCATTCGAGTTGTCGTTCTAACGGGTGGTGTTCCCGACCGTTTTATTACGCATTACAGCGTCGAGGAGCTAGTCGCAAGCGCGCGTGATAAAGAGATGATGAAGAATATCGGGCGTGCTTGGTTGCATCACCACAATAATACGTTGACGAATCTGGAGCATTTGCCAAAACCGGTCATCGCCGCCATGACCGGCAGCACAATGGGCGGGGGATTTGAAACCTCATTATCCTGCGATATTCGTATCGGCCAAGCCGGCGACTATCGTTATGGTTTACCGGAAGTGACCTTGGGCATTCTTCCTGGCGGTTGTGGGACACAGCGTCTTTCGCGGTTAATTGGTGCTGGTAGAGCAATCGACTTCATTCTCCGCGGGCGTATCTGCAAGCCCGACGAA
>CAWLAW010000197.1:0-6189 GCA_963854885.1 Gammaproteobacteria bacterium
CTCTGCTGAAATTGAAAATCCGTTCGAAAGCGCGCAACTCGTATTAACCAGTCTATCGCTCCTAGTTGCGCATCCCGAACGCCAGGCACAAGCGTTGGAGGCGACGTGGGATCTAATGGTAGTCGATGAAGCGCATCATTTAAGTTGGGATGAGGAACATAAAAGCCCCGCCTACCAAGCGGTAGAAGAGCTTGCAAAACAAGCGGCTGGGTTGGTGCTGATTACGGCCACGCCAGAACAGCTTGGCATCGAAGGGCACTTCGCTCGTTTACGCTTACTCGATCCCGACCGCTATCATTCAATTGCAGCATTTCGCGAGGAAGAAAAAAAATACCGGCCCATCGCAGATATTGTCGGCCGCCTACTCGATCCGGCGACGATAGAATCCTTTCAAAATCAAGCGCCGCTTCAAGATACCTTAGGCGAATTCCTCAATCCGCAAGATGTCGCGGCTATCGTCGCCGCGGAACCCGCCGAACGTGGTGATCTCGTGAACCAAGCGATTCGAAATTTGCTCGACCGACACGGTACGGGACGTGTTTTGTATCGCAATAGTCGCGACGCCGTTCCCGGATTTCCGGAACGAGAATTGCAATCGTACCCGTTAGTCGCACCGGCTCAATTCGCGGCTCACGTTGCAGATGCATCCATCGCCGATCTGCTCACCCCAGAAGTGCTACTGGGTGACGGTTGGCTTGCCGTCGATCCTCGCGTCGACTGGCTCGAACAGTGGTTATTAGACAATCGCCCCGAGAAAACCTTAGTGATTTGTGCGCACGCGGCAACCGCAATCGCTCTAGAAGAACATCTAAGAGTTCGTTGCGGTATTCGTTCCGCTGCGTTTCACGAAGGACTCGATCTTGTTGCCCGTGATCGCGCTGCGGCATATTTCGCTGATGAACAAGAAAATGCAGAAACACTGGTCTGTTCGGAAATCGGCAGTGAAGGGCGGAATTTTCAGTTTGCGCACCATCTCGTGCTCTTTGATCTCCCGCTTAACCCAGATTTGCTCGAACAACGTATCGGCCGCCTCGACAGAATCGGTCAACGAAACGTTGTGCAAATTCACGTCCCCTACTATGAACAGTCCGCCGCTGATGTACTACGACGCTGGTATCACGAAGCGTTGGACGCAATAGAACACGTTTTCCCAGCCGGCAGAATGTTATTCGGTGAATACGAATCCGAGCTTGAGACCTGTTTGCGCGCACCACAACTGCAAGCCGAGTGCGATGTTTTGATTGAAGCGACTCGGGTCAGCGCAGTTGCCGCCCGCTTGGCATTGAGTGAAGGACGTGATCGGCTGCTGGAGCTCAACTCGAACGATCCGGCCGAGGCTACTCGCATTATCCAATCCGTTAATGAAGCCACTCGAAAGTTGGAGCTCTCGGATTACATGGACGGCGTGTTTGATTTTTTCGGCGTCGAACAGCAAGTTCATGGATCCCTTAGTGTCGTTGTCCATCCCGGTGATCATATGTTGTGTCACAACTTTCCGGGACTTCCGGAAGGTGGCATTACCGGCACCTACGATCGTGCCGAGGCATTATCCAAAGAGGACATGCATTTCTTGACCTGGGAACACCCCATGGTTACCGGCGCGATGGATATGATGCTTTCCGGCGAATTCGGTAACGCCACACTATGTGCGATGAAAGCGCCTTTTCTAAAACCCGGCACGCTAATTCTCGAAGCAGTGTTCGTGGTTAGCTGTCCTGCGCCCCGATACTTGCAGATCTCGCGTTACTTACCTCAAGGTACGGTTAGGATTGTGGTTGATAGAGAGCATAAGAATTTAACCTCGGTATTAACCGTCGAACGGATTAACGCGGTGATGGAGACGCTCAAGAAACGCGTCGCCCACGAAGTCGCGAAGCATGCGCGTTCTGAAATCAACGCGATGGCCGCAAGTGCGACGAAACTCGCCGAAAAACAACTCGGTGAAATACTCGAATCTGCCCAGGGTGAAGCGCGCATGGAGCAACAGGCAGAGCTCGCACGATTGCAAGCGCTGGCGGCCATCAATCCGAATATCCGCAGCGAAGAAATAGACTACCGTAAGGCTGTCGCCGACGAACTACTCGAATACTTATCCCATACGCAGCTCAAATTGGACGCCGTGAGAGTCGCTTTGGCGACGTAGGGTAACGTTCCCGATCGCCTGTCGCTGGCCGGAAAGTAACGCAATTCTTTCTTGCACTGCCGCTCCGGGCGACCCTGATCGCCTCGTTTAAGATCAGTGTGTCGCGGCGCCGTTGGGCCATCGGTCAGATTCGGCGAGCGGCCGCCTTGGGACTAATTTCAGTTATATTTTCAATAGCTTGGATACGAATCGACGAGCAGTTAGTCGGTTAATCGTGGACTGGTGCGACCCTCTCTGGTCGACCACAAACTCAGGTTTGATTCGATTTTTTCGCGACGCGTCCCTGCTGCGCGGATTTGTCACTCAAGTAATGCCAAGTTGGGGTCGATGATTACGGTAGACGACCCTATTTAGGGTAGCTAACCCTTTTCTAATCTAGGAATCGACCATTGAATAGCGCGTCCATAAACTTAAGAACAGAAGTTCCATCGGCGACCGACGAAGCGCATGCGCGAAGCTTGGTCGAAGATATGTCAATCTTAGTCTCGCCGCCAGACGTCTACCTTAAGATCACCGACATGATCGCAAGTGATATGGCATCGGCAGACGAATTCAGCGAGATCATTCTGTGCGATCCCGGACTAACGGCGAGGATTTTAAAGCTCGTTAATAGCTCTTATTTCGGACTACCGAGTAAAGTCGACACGGTGTCTCGCGGCGTTGCCATCCTCGGCATGAGTGAGTTATCGAGCTTGGTATATTCTGTGTGCGCGGTGCAATCATTTTCTCGGATTTCGAGCGGCGTAACGAACATGAACACATTTTGGCGCCACGGGGTCTACGTCGGTTTATGCGCGAAAGCACTGGCGATTCGTCTAAATTGCTTGAACTCGGAACGGCTTTTTGTTGCTGGCTTATTGCATGACATCGGTACCTTGGCAATCAATGCGAAATTCCCCGAAGTTGTCGAAGCGATGATACTTAACGCCGCGGGAGACGAATCCAAAATTGTTAGCGCCGAGCGAGAATCTTTAGGGTTCGATCACGCCTATCTCGGCGCCTTGATATTAGAAAATTGGAATCTGCCAGAGGCAACTTGCGACGCAATTCGGTATCATCATGAGCCACGCGCGGCGCAAGTCACGACCTTGGAAGCAAATATTCTTTGTACTGCTGATATCTTGGCAAACTACTCTGGCACGGGTAGTTTTTCGGAGACGATCGCGGCCGAGGATGACATGCCAGCCGATCTCAGTCAGTTGCTTAATTTACCGACCGATATTGATCGAGATGCGTTACTCGAAGAAGTCGATCAACAATTCATAGAAACAATTTATTTGTTAATTGCCTAATCCCCAACGTGATGCCGGCTTTCCCCGCGCGCAAGTAGCTCTGCTGATTCGCGCGAGAGTAATTTTCCTAGCCGTTGGTTATCGAATCCCAATTGTTGTAACCCGGCGATTGAATTCGCGACTTCTCGATACTCCTCGATTAACCCATTCTTTAGCCGGCACACAGAGACACCCTCGAATACGGCACGTTTACCCGCTGAGTCGCGGAGTTTCGAATCGTAGCTAAAAACATAGCGCGCATAGCCGACTGAACCAGTTTCTACGGGATTGTGCATATCCCAGCGAAAATTCTCGGCGTCTCGATGAAAATAATTTTCGATCATGTCCTTGATCGCGTGTCCTTGGAATGGACCATAAAAACAATCGTGGTAAATCCCATCGTCGCTGAAACATGCGGCGACAGCAGAACCATCTGCGTGACACGCAGCGTCGGCTAGCTTGGTAATTAACGTGTCAAATTTGGCCACGAAGCTTCTCCAGATTGATCCCCGATGTTGGCTGACTCGCGTCGATCGTTTTCTGCGCAACAATCACCCTGTGTCCTAGCGATTTCTATTCGTACCTTATAGGCTCGAGCTTCTTGAGTGCAACCATAGTGGAGGAAATGATGGACAAGAAAATGTACGACGCCGGAATGAAATTACGCCGCGAAGTTGTCGGTGCCGACTATGTCGACAAAGCAATGGCATCAGCCGATGAATTAACTGCCGATTTTCAGCAATTTGTCACGGAATACTGCTGGGGCGCGGTTTGGACACGCGAGGGCTTATCACATCGTGATCGTAGCGTACTGAACTTAGGCATGTTGACAGCGCTTGGCAAACCCGCCGAGCTAAAATTGCACCTGCGTGGCGCGTTAACCAATGGCGTAACCCGCGAAGAGATCCGTGAAATCTTGATGCAAACAGCGGTTTACTGCGGTGTTCCTGCAGCGATGGAAGGATTTAGAATGGCGCGCGAAGTGTTCGCGGAATTGGACGCCTAGCGTGCGATTTGGATCGCGCCGAGGCGAGTTGTGACGTCTACCGCTCGATCGATAGTGCCTTCGTTATCCGCTTGGGCGCGATTGCTCTACCCAAGCGGATGCAACGTTACGGCGCTTCCCCGAGCGACAGCGGCAGCGCCTCGTCTTTAATCCACTCAGACATGGAGCCGTCGTAAATAGCAACGTTTCGTTGGCCGGCGACATACAAAGCCAATGCATCCATCGTCGCGGAGATGCCGCCGCCACAGTAGACGACAACGTTATCGGCATCTAGCGAACCCGCAGTCTTCAATTGTTCGCTGAGCGCCTCGGGCGGCAAGAACGTTCCGGACTCAGCATCGATCAAATTGCCGTAAAACACGTTGTGGCTTCCTGGAATGTGTCCGGCACGGCCGTAACGATTCGTTTCACCGGTGTACACTTCTGGCGCCAACGCGTTCAAGGTGCAGGCGCTGCCATCTTCCATTATGCGTAGCATGTCATTCTTGTCCGCCCACATCTCCGGGCGCGCCTGCAATGTTAACGCTCCGCGTTTAACTGACGGTTTATTGTTATTAACCTCTCGACCCTCGCGTTGCCATTTTTGCCATCCGCCATCAAGCACCGCGACATTATCGAAACCAACGGACCGAAACATCCACCAAGCCCGCGTAGCCCACATCGGCATGCCGTCGTTGTACAGCACGACGGCGCTGTTATTGTCGATACCTAGCGCCTCTGCGAGATCTGCGAACTGTTCGACCGGCGGCATCATAAAAGGGATTTTGTTGCTCTGGTCAGTAAACTCTTTTGCTAGATCGATAAATCCTGCACCGGGAATATGCGCTTCGTTCCAATTATCTCGGCCACTATCGGCCTGATAGCCCCCGTCTTCTTTAGGCTTGAGATATATTGTGGTGTCGAAAATTCGTAAGCTTTCGTCGTCGATGTGTTGCTCGAGCCATTGCGTCGAGACTAAGGGCTGATTCAGTTGCATTATTTGTACTCCAACATTGCACTAAGGCCGCAGGATTACACAGTTACGTCGGCGACGGTAGCGTGATCCCGAGCCTTCCTAATTTATCGATATCCGCCAAGTCATCGCCTTGTTGTGCGTGGGAATGGGGAAATGAATCCCACTGTGCTAGTGAGGACGCCACCTCGCTTGCTAGAATTGACCCTGACGTCCAAGGAGTAACGACATGAGCGAGAAGCCGTTAAGCGACAAGGTCGCAGTAGTGACCGGCGCGAGTAGGGGGATTGGTAAAGGGATTGCCGCGGCACTTGCCGATGCGGGGGCTCGCGTCGCCTGTATAGCAACCAAAGCCGCTAATGCAGAACCGACAGTGTCCGAAATCGTTGCCAGCGGCGGCGAAGCGATTGCCATCGGATGCAAAGTTGAGCAAGCCGCGGCCGTTACTAAAACATTCGCCGAAATCGAGCAGCGTTTTGGTCCGGTCGACGTGTTGGTCAACAATGCGGGAATTTCGCGTCCCCAACCGCTGTTGAAAATGACCGAGGAAAATTGGGACGCACATATGGACATCAATGCGAAGTCTGTTTTCCTGTGCTCGCAGGCGGCTATCGCGCAAATGAAAAACGCCTCCAACAAAGGTTGCGTGATCAATATCGGTTCAATTGTTGGGCAAAACGCGATCCCACAGACGCTCGGCTACTGTACGTCGAAAGCCGCGGTCGATCACATGACCCGGGTGATGGCTATTGAGTGTGCAAAATACGGGGTCCGAGTAAATTGTATCGCGCCCGGCTACGTGCGCACGGAGCTGATC
>CAWLAW010000198.1:0-6177 GCA_963854885.1 Gammaproteobacteria bacterium
CTCACTGAACAAACCTATTACGTGGTGCTTGGCGATTCTTTGTGGACGATCGCGAGGAAATTTAATGTCACCGTCGCGCAACTTCGAAAATGGAATAAGCTGCCGCCAAGAAAATCGCTGCAACCAGGCCAATCGTTAATCATCACAAATCCGTCTATGAATAACGCCTAATCCCGCGATGGACAAACACCCGATCTCGCACGAGAACGCGACGCCATGAAAATTATTCATGGCGTTATCCGCCGGAGTCTCCGGCCATTGGTGAAATTTTTATTTCGCGTTGAGGTCGTCGGACAGGACAATGCAAAATCCGTCGGCGCGAAAACACTCATTGTCGCAAATCACGTTTCTACGCTTGATGGATTCTTCCTATTCTTGTTTCTAGCGGATATTCCCACTTTCGCCGTAACGCCCGTCACCGCAAGGACGCCGTGGATCCGCCTTTTTCTGAGGTTTGTTAAAACCATTGAACTCGATCCGCTAAGCCCGCACGCAATTAAAAGCGTTATAAGAATTTTGAACAACGGCGATCAAGCACTAATTTTCCCCGAAGGGCGGGTCACGACAAGCGGGTCGTTGATGAAAATATATGAAGGCCCGGCAATGATGGCCGTCCTTAGTGACGCAACTATTCTTCCGGTCGGAATAGAAGGACTACAGTATTCGCGCTTTTCAATGCTGGGCCGCCGAGTTCGGCAGCGCTGGTTTCCCCCGGTGACTATTACCTATCTCGAGCCACGCAAAATAAACTTAGCCGAGGAATTACAAGGACACGAACGACGCGCCAAAGCATCCGCAGCTATGTCGCATATCATGCGCGAAATTGCATACGAAAATGCGTTCGAACCGGTGACGTTTTACCACGCCGTCGTCAACGCTATGCACCGCCATGGTCCAAAACGGGAAATCATCGCGGATTCGACTGGTGCTAATCTTACCTACCGGCAATTGTTGTTGCGAGCCGGCGTGCTCGCGCAATTCATAGCAAAGAGTACCCAACGCGACGATTGTGTCGGCATCATGCTACCAAGTACGGCGGCGGCCATTGTGACTCTTACGGCGGCTCAATCGTGTGGTCGCACAACTGCCATGATGAATTTCACGGCAGGAATTCGTGGGCTAATCATTGCTTGCGAAACCGCTAGTATAAAAATTGTGATCACCTCCCGAACATTCATTACGCAAGCCGAGCTAGGAGCCGAAGCTTCTGCAATTGAGGCCATTACCCAAGTAATTTACTTGGAAGATTTGCGTGAGATGGTGTCTATCTCGCATAAAATAAAAGCGACTATTTCGGCATTCATACCGTTGTCCAGTTATCGGTTTAGACATAAGGATCGCAACCCGGACAACGATTGTGTGATCTTGTTTACGTCTGGGTCTGAAGGGATCCCTAAAGGCGTCGTTTTAACTCACGCGAACATTATTGCGAATCGCGCACAAGTGCAGACATTGATCGCGCTCACACACGAGGACACCGTATTAAATGTCTTACCAATGTTCCACGCTTTCGGGTTGCTCGGCGGAACACTAATCCCGTTGTTCGACGGTGCTAAAATCTATTGCTACCCGTCACCTCTACATTACCGCGTAATTCCGGAACTCAGTTATCAATTGGGCGCAACCTGCTTGTTCGGCACCAACACATTCCTGTCCGGATATGCCAAGTATGGCCACCCATACGATTTTCATAAATTACGCTTCGTGATCGCTGGCGCGGAGAAATTAACCGAGCAAACCAGAACGACTTGGGCAGAGAAATTCGGAATTCGAATATACGAAGGCTACGGTGCAACAGAGGCCAGCCCTGTCATAACAGTCAACACCCCGATGGGTTGTAAACCCGATACAGTCGGGCAGCTACTTGCCAAGATGGATTATTACTTAGAGCCCGTCGAAGGGATCCATAGTGGCGGCCGACTCGTGGTGCGCGGTCCGAATGTGATGCGCGGCTACCTATTTCACGGCGGCGACGGCGAGCGCTACCCACCATCGACGGATTACGGACACGGTTGGTACGACACTGGCGATATCGTGACTGTCGACGACGACGGCTTTATCGCTATTGTTGGTCGTCTCAAACGATTTGCAAAAATTGGCGGCGAAATGGTCTCCCTTTCACAAACCGAAGAAATCGCCATCGCAGCATGGCCTGATATCGCGCACGCGGCGGTCGCCTTACCGAGCACTCGGAAAGGAGAGCAAATCGTACTATTGAGCGAATTCGAGCAATGCGATCGACGGCAATTAATTCAAATGGCTAAAGAACTTGGCATTCCTGAACTATCACTGCCAAAACGGGTCATCTATTGCGAGCAGATCCCGCTACTAGGGAGCGGCAAAGTAGATTATCCTGCCCTGCGTGAACTAGCCGAAAATTTAACCGGATAAAGTTTGTAAAACCGGCCGCTGAAACTGCTGGAAAAATTACGTCCCTAATTCGACGAATCCATACATTAGACAGCGATAGAGAACATCATGCGTGAAGCGGTTGAAGAATATTACGGTTCGGTACTCGAGACTTCAGGCGATTTGAAAACAAACGCGTGTACGACGGCAGGCGCTCCGCCGATGCATATGAAGGCGTTGCTGAGTAACGTCCACAGCGATATTACCTCGACATATTACGGCTGTGGCTTAGTGTATCCAGGGGAACTAGACGGTGCCCGCGTCCTCGATCTTGGCTGCGGTACCGGTAGAGATTGTTATGTTTTATCGCAACTCGTCGGCGAGCACGGCTCGGTCGTCGGGATCGACATGACCGACAACCAACTGGCATTAGCGAATAAACACATTTCCTACCACACCGAAAAATTCGGCTATGCGAGTCCAAATGTCGAGTTTAAAAAGGGATATTTGGAAACATTAAACGAATTAGGCCTTGAGCGAGAGAGCTTTGACGTCATCGTCTCAAACTGCGTGATAAATCTGGCAACGGATAAACCGGCGGTTTTATCTCATGCACATTCGTTACTAAAAGAAGGCGGCGAAATGTACTTTGCAGACGTCTATGCCGATCGTCGGATCCCGACCAAACTCGCGAGTGACCCAGTGCTTTACGGCGAATGCTTGAGTGGCGCGCTGTACTGGAATGATTTTCACACGATTGCAAAACACGTGGGTTTTCCCGATCCGCGTCTCGTTAGTTCCAACCCAATTACGATAAACGATCCCGCGGTGGCCGCGAAATTGGGAAGTACACAATTCTTCTCGGCAACTTATCGCCTGTTTAAAATTTCCGACCTAGAGCCCGCATGCGAAGATTACGGCCAAGCCGTGATCTATCAGGGATCGCTCGATAACGAACCGGATGAATTCATCCTCGACGAACATCACGTCATAGAACAAGGGCGCACATTTCTTGTTTGTGGAAATACCTGGCGGATGCTCCACGCGACTCGTTTCAAGGAACATTTTGAATTTATCGGTAATTGGGATCGTCATTTTGGAATATTTGAAGGTTGTGGCACGACGATTCCATATAGTTCCGCGATTGCTGGCGAAGACCCAGCACTCGGTTGCTGCTAGAGCCGCGACTCGACGAACAAATTTCTTAACTGGATAATACTCGCTGCAGAATCGAGATAATGAGAATGACGAGCATCGTGAAGTGGGTTGAAATACCGCGGTAATGCCATCGATCCGCGTGACATTTTCTGTGCGAATTTTCGACAAGTCACGACAAACATCACTTAGACGCTAAGGCAGAAAATTTCATGCGGCGTCCGCAAAGCATTCTCCTCGCGATGGCCCTTGCCTTAATCGGCAGCTACGTCGCTTTCGACCTTGGCGGTTACCTGCAACTAGATTACCTCCAGAGCCAGCAAGAACAGCTAGCCCGGTTCGTTGATCAAAACCCCGCCCTTTCGCGGCTCGGTTATTTCCTTATCTACATCGCGGTCACTGCTCTATCGTTACCTGGCGCGGCTGTCCTCACTCTCGTCGGCGGTGCCGTATTCGGGTTCGTCTGGGCACTACTACTCGTATCTTTTGCCAGTACGCTCGGAGCAACTGGCGCGTTTCTACTGTCACGCTACCTGTTACGCAATGCGGTTAGCCGACGGTTCCATTCGCGTATGGCGGCGATCGATGCTGGTATTGAGAAAGACGGCGCGTTTTACTTATTCACGCTCCGACTCGTACCCGTGTTTCCGTTTTTCGTGATTAACCTCGTGATGGGTTTGACCACGTTGAAAGCGTCCACATTTTTCTTCGTTAGCCAGCTGGGCATGTTTCCTGGCACGATCGTGTTCGTAAATGCCGGCACGCAACTTGCCAAGATCGATTCGATCAATGGCATCCTCTCGCCAGTTCTGCTTGCCTCATTTGTTGCCTTGGGTTTGTTTCCGTTAGCCGCGCGAATTCTAATCGCTCGAATCAAAGCACATCAAATACTTAAACCTTTTCCAAAGCCGACCCAATTCGATCGTAACCTCATCGTAATCGGTGCCGGATCGGCCGGCCTCGTTTCGTCGTATATCGCATCGGCGACCCGCGCCAAGGTCACCTTGATTGAGAAACATAAAATGGGCGGCGATTGTCTCAATACCGGTTGCGTGCCTTCAAAAGCACTCCTCCGAAGCGCGAAGTTTGTCCACCACTGTCGACGCAGCCAGGACTTTGGGATCGCAAATGCAGAGTTGGACATTCGCTTTCCCGACATCATGGAGCGGATAAAACGCGTGATTCGTAAGATAGAACCGCATGATTCGATAGAGCGCTATACCGAACTAGGGGTTGAATGCATCAGCGGTGAAGCGAAAATTATTACGCCATACTGCGTGTCGGTAGGTGATGTTCAACTCACCACACGCAATATCATTATCGCAGCAGGAGCACGCCCGTTTGTTCCACCGATACCCGGTTTGGAGCGCCTCGATTATTTAACCTCCGATAACATCTGGGACATAACAGAATTACCTGCGCGTCTCGTCGTGCTTGGTGGGGGTCCAATTGGTTGTGAGATTAGTCAAGCGTTCGCTCGACTTGGTAGCCAAGTAACTCAGATTGAAATGGCTCCTCGACTGTTGGTGAGAGAGGACGAGAGCGTCTCGAATCGCGTCTATGACGCACTTACCGGCGACGGCGTGAACGTGGCATTGAATCAGCGCGCAATCAAATTTTTCGAACATGACGATCGTTCTATTGTGGTTTGCGAATCGACGCTCAAGCCTGAGGCAGAACCCACAGAAATAGCGTTTGATCGAGTGATTGTTGCTGTAGGGCGGCGCGCTAACGTCGAGGGTTACGGTATTGAAGAACTTGGCATTTCATTAAATCCCGATAACACAATCCACGTTGATGAATACTTGACAACAAATTTTCCTAATATTTACGCATGCGGTGACGTGGCTGGCCCTTACCAATTCACCCACACGGCGTCCCACCAAGCGTGGTACGCGACGGTTAATAGTCTATTTGGAAAGCTGAAACGTTTTAAGGCCGATTATTCAACCATTCCATGGTGTACTTTCACCGATCCGGAAGTTGCGCGAGTAGGCATTAATGAGTCAGAAGCAATCGACCAAGGAATCCCGTACGAATTGACGACGTTTGATCTCGAGGATCTCGATAGAGCGATCGCGGACGAAACGGCAAGCGGGATCGTACGCGTTCTAACCGTCCCAGGGAAAGACAAAATCCTTGGCGTAACCATCGTAGGGGAACATGCGGGCGACCTTATTTCAGAGTTTGTTCTCGCCATGCGATGCGGGCTCGGGCTTGGTAAAATCCTCGGAACAATTCATATTTATCCGACGCTCGCGGAAGCGAATAAGTACGCGGCTGGCGAATGGCGTCGCTCGCATGTGCCGAATTTGTTACTAAGAATTGCCCAGTGCTATCATTCTCTCCGCCGCCGATAAGGTCTTCGCCCGCACAATAAACAGGGCTCGAAAGCGTAATCAACAGACGCAAACTAGGGCCCAGGCATGATTTCGCCGATCACATCATCGAGCATTGCGACGAGTAATTGTGCGCCTTTTTCGCAGGTTGCCAGTCTAGGATTACCGTTCACTCCGTCCGGGGAATAATTCGGTTCATCAGGTCGTCGACGATTGAAACGGCCACTTCTTATGCGCCGCGGGGCGTTGCGGGCCTTTGATAGGTCGACGGATTGCGGGTCGATTGCTAGCATCATGGACGTTTCTATTTCGTCCGCATGCCCGCCCCATTCTT
>CAWLAW010000199.1:0-6174 GCA_963854885.1 Gammaproteobacteria bacterium
GAACAACCATCTCCGCCGTACGTCGGCAGACCTCGGCCATCCAAGCAATAATGACCTCTTTTGACGGGGCCCCGAGCTCGGGAAAATCGACCGCAATCGTATACTCAACCAATTGACGCAGAATCTCCGTTTCACCCCGCGATGCGAAAAGCTGGAAATTTCCAAAGCGTGTAAATGACGGCGCCACTCGACAGACCACCGCGCCCGGCTCAGGACTTGGACGTCCGTCGTAAAACATATCGCGCACGACTTGCTCGCCTGTTTTAATCAAGCTGAGTGCACGGGTTGTGGGTACGCCGAGATGGAACATCGCTTCACTACATAGGAATTCACGTAGCGACGAACGAAGGACTGCTAAACCGTCGGCTGTTCTAGAGTACGGGGTCGGCCCCGCGCCTTTTAACTGCATGGCCCAACGTTCGCCACGTCGATTAACTATTTCACCCAAATTAATCGCTCGCCCGTCGCCAAGCTGGCCCGCCCAATTGCCGAATTGATGCCCGCCATAGCAAGTTGCATACGGCTGCATCCCATCAAGCGTTTGATTTCCGGCGAAAATCTCAGCGAAGTCAGCGCTTAGGCAATCTGCGTTGGCGAGATCTAACAACGCAGCCGTTTCTCTGGAATGCGCAACGAGCTCTGGTGCACTAACATTTTGCGGCGTCACCCACGAGTAACAGGCGCCGCTAACTTGGCGGCGATGGTTATCCGCTTCGGGATCAGCAGGTAATAGTCCGACAAAACGATTATCGAAATTTAGCTCGCTAAGTCCAGCCGGAAGCAGATTAGTACTCATAGAAATCCCGTTTGTTTAGTTTATCAAATTACGAGATTGGAATATTAGCAGTTTCCGGTCCGGGACTAGCTGATGCGGTTACAATACGAGCCTGTCACGTTATACCGATTGATATAACGTTCTGCTCTTCACTAGGTAAGCTCGTAATGCCGATTGTCGATTTACACACTCATACCAATAAATCGGACGGTGCGCTCAGCCCAAACGAACTCATTCAACGCGCGCTCGATGCCAAAATCGAGGTGCTGTCGATAACTGATCACGATACGGTTTGCGCGTTCGATGAGGTGGAAATTCGAGGCGTCGACGGACTCCAAATTATCCCCGGCGTAGAGTTCTCAACTCAATGGCGAACGATCGGTATTCACGTGCTCGGTCTAAACGTCGATTTGTCGAGCGAGTCGCTGCGCAGCGGCGTAACCTACCAAAGCGCGGCGCGGCAGCTACGCGCTGAAAAAATCGCTCAACGCTTGGATTCTGCAGGCATTCCGAACGCCCTTAGCGGCGCCCAAACTATCGCCGGCAGTAGCGCGCTCGGCCGGCCCCATTTTGCGCGTTTTCTTGTTGATTGCGGCGCCGTAAAGAACGTCGGACAGGCATTTAGGAAATACTTAGGCGCAGGCAAGATTGGTGATGTTAAGCAGCATTGGGCGCCACTCGATCAGATCATTACCTGGATCAACGATGCAAATGGGATCGCAGTTCTAGCTCACCCTGCGAAGTACGGACTTACCCGCACAAAACGCATCGCTCTGATCGATGATTTTCACGAATTGGGCGGCCAGGCAATTGAAGTGATCTCCGGCCAACAAGATCCGGCGCTCACCGCATCTCTTGCGACGACCGTCAATGCAAAAAATATGTTGGCAAGTTGCGGATCGGATTTCCACAGCCCGCATCAACCTTGGGCGCGACTCGGCATGCCTTTGGTATTACCGCGAGAATGCCGGCCGGTTTGGAGCGCTTGGAGCGAGTTAAATTAAAATTCGACGATAAGTCACGCAGCGGCATCACGATGCGCGATTTCGAACGCGGCGCAGTCCGGTAATCCGAGACCAACGCACATTTCCCTTAAGAATCTACATCTCCGTCGTATCGAGTTCTGGTACAGAGTCAGACACGAGCTTGTTCGGCATCGCTAACGAATGCTGGGCAGGCACAACTTTAGTCGCCGATTTTTGCCTAGCAAGTTCCAACCAGGCCTCGAACTCGCCGCTACTTAAGTCCGACCAACCATAAGCGGCGTAACGTTCGCTCAAATATACTTTCTTGCCTCGTTCAAGAACCGCAAACCGCTCGAGAGGATTTACATCCGCAGTGTCAGTGTTCCCATGTTCATCTTTCAATTTATTGATAAACAAGGCCAGCATCGGCTTTTGCGCGTTGTAGGTCCGCTCAATGGCGTAGCGTATCCACGGGTTTGCTGCGGAATCCGGGCCAACCAATACTAGCGTCGCTGCCGAGCGCTCGAGTCCTTCTTCGATACTTGATTTTATCTGTTCGGTCGAGGTGCCGAGTTTCGTCTTCGACCAAGTTGTGAACGGCATATAGCCTTCGATAAGATAGCGCTTCGATGCTAATAGTTGCTTTCGAACGTGATTTGCGCGCGCGCTGTCACACACGTCGTTGTAGGCTATGTATAGAGATTCCATGACGTCTACGCCTTCTTTTACAGACTGATTAAAGTCTATCGGCGGCGAAATATTTGGAAATATTCCCAAATGGGGACATTGTTAACAGTTTGGGGAAGAAAAAGAGTTGCGCGATGACTGAATGTTAGAAACCGGCACCGGCTTACCTGGTTTTTAATAAATTTTTAATCTATTAATCTTATTTTTAATAACTATATATAATAATCTAGTCGATCACGGCGACTGCGCGACCGTTTATCTGGCGCGCCACCATCGCGTCAAAAACCGATTCAATTTCATCGAATGCTGCTCTGAGGTGTACGTAGGGATGCAATTTTCCGGTATTGGCCAAGTCTAGTAATTCTTTGTTTACGCGTCGTCCGCCTTGCGGGTCAACTCGACCAAATTCTCCAGCGCGCACGCCTACAATCGATATCTGTTTAATCAACGCGTAGTTGACTCCAATTTCCGGTATCCGACCGCTAGCGAATCCGATAACCAATAGACGACCGAACGGGGCGATGCAACGGATCGCCTCATCAAAACAATCCCCGCCAACTGGGTCGAATACAACATCGACGCCACGCCCATCGGTTATGTCTTTGACCGCGTGGCGAAAATCACCGTCAGAATAATTGACGATATGATCCGCTCCGTGGGATTGGGCGATCTTGAGTTTTGCGTCGCTTGAAGCAGCTGCGATCACCGTCGCTCCGAGCGCTTTGGCTAATTCAACCGCCGCGAGCCCAACCCCGCCTGCGGCGCCCAAAACAAGCAGCGTTTCTCCTGGTTTAATTTGACCGCGTTCTACTAAGCCGACATACGCCGTTTTGTAGGCGACCTGAAACGACGCGCCGACAGCAAAATCGAATCCGCTGGGTAACTTTAAACAACTATTTTCAGGCGCCGTTATTTGGTCGGCGTAGGCCCCGACCAATACGGAGCCCATCACGACATCACCGATTTTGAACCGTTGCACGCTCGCGCCGACATCGATCACTTCGCCGCAAAACTCGCTCCCGGGAACAAACGGTAGGTCGGGCCGTCGCTGATATTTCCCTTGCACTGTCAGAAGGTCGGGAAAGCCGATCGCGAAAGCGCGATTGCGCACGAGCAGTTCACCGGTACCGGGTTTTTTCTCGGTGAGGCTCTGGATCGTTAAATCTTGGTAGCGCCCGAATTTTTCGCACACGTGGGCTCGATAACTCATGGTCTGGGCCAAGAATCGATTCTCAGTGGTTGGATCACAGGACTGGGGGTCCCACCATCTCGCCGTCGCCGCTTGTATTCGTATTTCGAATTCACTTAACCTCTGTACTCCATCATCGATGTAATTTCAAAGAGCCAATATGGATACGCTGACTAGTTTAACAGCCGAACTCGCCGCAACCTTGAAAACGCGTGGCGATACGATCGCAGTCGCTGAATCTTCGACCGGGGGATTAATCTCCGCCACCTTGCTTGCCGTGCCGGGCGCGTCCGCATATTACATCGGTGGCGGCGTCATCTATACCCTCGAGGCGCGCCGTGAATTGCTCGATATTTCGGACGAAGTTCTCAAAGGCATGGCCCCACTTAGCGAAGATTATGTTGCCCTGTGTGCCCGGCGGATTCGAGAGAAACTCAACGCCACTTGGGGCATAGCCGAACTCGGCGCCACAGGTCCTGCAGGGACTCGCTACGGCCACCCACCGGGGATTTGCGTACTCGCAGTGGACGGGCCAGTTTGCTTAACCACAAAAATCGAAACCGGCAGCGATGACCGCGAGGGAAATATGTGGACGTTCGCCAAAACCGGCTTCGACTTACTCAGTGATGCGCTCGCAAAAGCTTGATCGGCGAATAAATAACAGACATCCGTCAATCTCAAACAGCAGGTAAATACAAACGTGAAAATTGATACCTTAATGGCGGCAGCTGCACCCGATGTAGCGGCATCGAAAGCGCGAGAAATCGAATCGGCCGGATACGATTGTGCCTGGACGTTCGAAGCAACGAACGACGCCTTTTTTCCCCTCGCGTTTGCCGCCGCGGCAACGACAAACCTAAACATCGGTACCAATATCGCCGTTGCCTTCGCGAGAACACCTTTTTCGATGGCCCAAACGGCGTGGGATCTGCAAAAGTATTCGAACGGCCGCTTTCACCTCGGCTTAGGCACGCAAGTGCGCGCGCACGTCGAACGCCGATTTTCGGCGCCTTTTGATCATCCCGCAGCTCGGGTAACCGATTACGTCCGCTGCATGCGCGCTATTTGGGACACATTTCAAAACGACGATCGGCCGAACTACGATGGTGAGTTTTATCGCTTTAAATTGATGAACCCGTTTTTCAATGCCGGTCCGATCGATCATCCAAAAATTCCAATCTACCTCGCCGGCGTAAACCCGCGAATGTGTCGTGCTGCGGGCGAAGTTGCAGACGGTTTTCATGTCCACCCTATGCATTCCGTCAGCTATTTAAACGAAGTCGTTAAGCCGGCATTAGACGAAGGCGCAAAAACGCGCGGCATGTCGGTCAACGATTTGGAACTTTATGCGCCTGTATTCGTGATTACTGGGGAGAATGAGGCCGAAAAAAGCGCGATGGAAAAAAGTGTCCGGCAACAGATCGCGTTCTACGGCTCAACTCCAAGCTATGGCGCGTTGCTTGTACATCACGGTTTTAATGATTTAGGTAAAAAATTAAACGGACTCATGCGCGAAGGTAAGCTGGACGAAATGGAAAAATGCATTCCCGATGCGCTGATTGAAGAAGTCGCGATAATTTGTCCACCGAGTGAAGTTGGCGTCCGATTGCGTGAGCGCTACGATGGTGTTCTCGACCGAGTAGCACTGTATTTAGCGATGTCCGGCGGCAAAGGATTCAATCGTTGGGACGATCTAATTAGCGCGGTGCACGCCGCATAACGCAGGAGCATTTTCAATGGAAGCCATAACCTTAGTAAAAGAAGCAATCCACCGACCCGATGAACCGCGGCATTTTATGGAGTACACCTATCCAGAGGCACGTTACGTCGCCCGCGTAGGCGATCAGATTGTCGCGGATTCAACAGCAGTGCTTAAATTATCCGAAGTCGGGTACCACATTTACGATCCGGTCATTTATTTTCCGCTCGACGATCTCAACTTGGACGTACTTAAAGCAACCTCCAAGACGTCGCATTGCCCTTTAAAAGGGGATACTAACTATTACGACCTGGCCGCTAGCAACATGCGTGCTGAAGCCGTCGGGTGGTGTTATTCCGCGCCACTCGACTTCGCTAAGACTCTCGCGGGATATGCCGCGTTCGACCCGGCGCAAGTGAACGTGACGCTAGGCGACTAACCCTGGACTCGACTCGTCAGAGAAAACCGATTCGCATCGGCGTCCGAGCCGTCTGAATTGCCGGAAACCGCGAGCGCCTGCAATATGGGGTCTAGCACCTATTTGTCTCGCCTCAGACACTATAAAATTTCTGCGTGCGAAACCAAATTCACAATTTCAGGTCTTAAGCAATTCGAAATGTTAGTAATTTCAGTTAACATGCTCGCCCGTCGCCAACAACAGATAGGGAAGTAGTCCTCGCATCAGCGAGTATGGAGCCGCACGATGATAAATCTAGATTCGACCTGTAGCCGAGCGCGTGGGACCTTCGCGTTGCCAATGCTGCTATGCCTGGCTACTTTGTCGCTCCCTGTCGCCGCGACCGCAGAGCCGGATACGGGTGCCGAAGTGGCGCAAGCGACGCTCGAGCGGTTGTCAAAA
>CAWLAW010000200.1:0-6165 GCA_963854885.1 Gammaproteobacteria bacterium
AGTTGCTCCGATCGATCCTCACTCGTGAGGCGCCGATGGTATGCACCGATGAGACCGTTTCTTTCCGCTTCCGGAATGGGCTGCAGATAGTCCTGCCAAGCGTCGGGAAACAATGTGCTCGCGCCGCGTTGGTAAAACCATTCAAGTTCTACCGCGCGTAATGTGAAGATCCCGCGCAACACCATTGCCGATACCGACGAGGGATGAGTCTGCGCGTAAGCTAGAGCGAGGGTCGAACCCCACGATCCTCCAAAAAGCTGCCAAGAATAGAGTCCGAGGTGTGCCCTGAGTCGTTCCATATCGGCCACGAGATCCCAGGTTGTATTCTCTTCCAGACAGGCGTGTGGGGTCGATCGCCCGCACCCCCGTTGATCGAACAATATGATGCGATAGTGATTGGGATCGAAGAACCGGCGCACCTTAGGATTTATTCCACCGCCGGGACCGCCGTGTATAAACAGAACCGGTTTCCCATTCGGGTTGCCACACTGCTCGTAGTAAATCGAATGAAGAGCTGACACCTCCAACATACCACTCGCATACGGTTCGATAGCGGGATATAAATTGCGGTTATCTGGCTTTTTCATGCCCTAACTTCCATCGCGAATTTCGATAAGGAACTCGAAAATTTCGTCACGGTATCTTCGCACCCTACGAGGTTGGCTCACTGGTCGTTGCGAGCGAGGCGCAGCCGAGCGAAATTGCGAGCCAAGCAATATTTGCCCAATAGGATCCATAGAAGGCTAAATGTGCATTGAGTGGAAACCATGCAACAACTGCGACGATAAGCAGAGCGCATCCGGCCGGGTGAATCTTGCGCTGCCGCCAAGCTCGCCTAGCTAACATGCTCAGGCACAGGGCATAACCCAGTAGTCCGATTACACCGGTTTCGACGAACACCTCAAGTGTCATTAAGTGGGGATGGGTTTGGCCTGAATTTCCTCGCGCGATCCAAAAATCATCGGAACTGGCGAATTCGCGGTAAACCGTGCGAAACCCCCTAGGGCCAACGCCGTTCACCCAATGCGCCCGGGCTACCGAAAGCCCCGTTTTCCAGAGGCTCAGTCGATGAGAGGTAGCGACATCGGCCGTTTTGAAATCGGTCGAGAAAATGTCTAACGTGTCGGTTACCTGAGTGTGCAGTTTCGGCACGGAAAAAACCGTGACACCAACAAACAGCGCGCTCACAACGATGAGCGTAACAACGCGTGTGACATTTGTTCGAGTCGTGCGCATAAAGCACACCGCGAACATGACCAATGCGGCTAGCAACATGATCCATGCAGTACGTTTTAACGAAAACGTCACACCGATCACCAGCGGCAGTAACGTTAGCCAAGCCCACGGCGTTTGTTTCGAAAAACGCCATGCCGCATAGCAAAGCAACGGCGCAAACACAGAGATCACTAATCCAAAACGCTGCTTTGGGTAAAATACACCTTTGAGTACGGAACCGTCATAAGGGTAACCAAATAAATCGCGACCGAATAACAACTGAATCACACCGTCAACACACCAAAATCCGACTATCCCGGTAACCCCAATCAACACGATGCGTCTCACCTCGAGGTCGCGTAACATGTAAAGCATGTACAGCCCTGCGGGTAGGAAGTGAAAATATGCAATGGTCGTTTCACTTGCCCGAGAGAGATGAGCGGCGTCGGGGAGCGACATCAGCATGGGTAGCCAGATGCACATAAAAAGTCCGCTTAAAAAGCGCCCATCGGGACTCCAAATTACAATCCGCGGCGCGCGCGCGGCGTGCCACATGCCTAGCAGCGACATGATCCCCATGGGGTAGTGTGACAAGTTTTTAGTGGCGAGCCCGGCGACCGCGAGCAAGACAAGCGCGGCAGGTAGATAACGAATACCGGACATGGGTTTTATCGGCTCTTTATTGTTGCAGGAATCGTGTCCACCAAATCGGCTTCATTTTGACACAAGTCATGACATCAAGTGTATAAGCGCGAAATCAATGAATAAGCTAGCAGCACAATTTCGGATCTTAAAAACGAATCTTGCCCGCGAGAGTTCCAAGCTTGTTCGCAAGACGTTCGCGCCACGCGGGATGCGAGAGCTGCCGCCCAAGTACCCGCAAGACTTCTCACCCTTCACCCGGGAGTTGTGGGACAAAGTACGCCCTTACACGATGACCTCGCAATCTCGGGTCGCAAACTTAGAACGCGCGGTGCGCTACATATTGACACATGGTATCGATGGCGATTTCGTCGAATGTGGCGTCGGGGCCGGTGGCAGCATGATGGCGATTGCTTATACATTGCTTGAGGTCGACATCAGCGATCGCCGATTACTTTTATACGATACCTTTAGCGGAATGGCGCGCCCTACGGAAGAAGACGTTAGCATTCTCGGCAAACCGGCGACACGCAAATACGACCGCAAGACTAAAGATGGCGAGTGCACGTGGCACAATTTTCCATTGGCCGATGTGCGTGCCAATATGAACCGAACCAGCTATCCAACCGCCTCCATGTCTTTCCACCCGGGATACGTTCAAGACACGTTGCCGTCGAACGACAGCGTTAATATTTCGCTGTTGCGCCTAGACACTAACCTTTATGAGTCGACTGTCGTTGAGTGTGAGCAATTGATACCGAAATTATCTGCCGGTGGTGTTTTAATTATTGACGATTACTTTCGTTGGCTCGGTCAACAAAAGGCCGTCGACGAATATCTAAAATCTACGGGACAAAAGATGTTGCTCACTCGAATCGATGATCATGCGGCAATGGGAGTGAAGCAATAATGTGTTTTAGGCGCTGATCGCGTCAAACAGCAACTTCTGCATGGCCTCGGGTTGTTCCGCCATTACGCCGTGCCCACTGTCCGCGACCGTCGCCATTGTGCCATTCGCGACCTTGCGCGCCATCGCTTCGGCCGCTCGAGGCGGAGTCATCTTATCGCGTACTCCGGAAATGAAAATTGCCGGGCTAGTTAACGTCTGAGCAACGATTTCGCCGTTGGCGTAACCGTTACACGCGCTAAGATCGGTGAACAGCACACCGGGCTTATTCTTTTCCAAGAGCCGTTTCGCCGTGTTGATTACGCTGGTCCCGGCAACTGGGTTGCCACCAATTTGGCAGCGAATATCGTGACCATAGAGGACCATCATGTCGATGGCCGCAGGATCGTTGTTTTTTGCGGCCTCCAACAATGGCGGGCCCACCGTCATGGGATAAGAGAATCCAAGTAGTACAGTTTTTGCGACGCTGCGTGGATACCTTGCTGCACATTCGAATGCGATCAGCGATCCCATGCTATGTCCGATCAAAATCGCTTGTCCGATTTCAAGCTGCGCGAGCAGCTCACCTAGCCATTCGCCGGCCGCTTCGATGCTTGCTAACGGTTTACCACTCGAGCGGCCGTGGCTCGGGAGATCAATCGATAAAACGTTAAAACCGTTGCTCGAAAAATAGCGTTCGAAAAACAACCAAACAGTGTGGTCCATGCCGGCGCCGTGAACGAACACAAGGGTTTGCTGATCCGGATTGAATTGCTGGCGACCAGTCCCCGCGAAAACCGTTTCACCTCGAAAATTAATGACCATACTTGTTTCCCGAACTTTCGACTGAGTAACTATTTCTGCGAACGATGTAGTGCTCGTGCTAGGTCGTCGAGCAAATCTTGGACGTCTTCCAAGCCGACCGATAATCTGATCAACCCCTCGGAAATACCTGCGTCTCGTAACGCAGCCCGGTCCATACGGTGATGTGTCGTTGATGCTGGGTGGATAACTAGCGATTTCGCATCGCCGACGTTAGCCAAATGCGAAAATAATTCCAACGCATCGATGAACTTTCGACCGGCCTCGCCTCCGCCTGCTATTTCGAAACTGAATACCGCGCCGCAACCCCGCGGCATTAGGCGGCGACCAAGATCGTGATCTTGATGGGTAGCGAGCCCCGCGTAGTTAACCGATTCAACCGCTTTGTGAGCCGCTAAATATTTGGCGATTTCAGCAGCGTTTTCGACATGCCTGGATAGGCGCAAGCTCAGAGTTTCCAATCCCTGAAGAAAATAAAACGCGTTCGATGGACTCAGTACCGCACCGAAATCTCGCAAGCCTTCCACTCGAGCGCGGGTGATGAAGGCCGTCGGTCCGAAATCTTCGCTAAAACTGATGTCATGGAAACCTTCGTACGGCTCCGTAATATGGGGAAACTTCCCGCTCAGATCCCAGTCGAATTTTCCAGCATCTACCACCACCCCACCGATCGCCGTTCCATGACCGCCTATAAACTTCGTCATTGAGTGCACAACAATATCGGCACCCCATTCAAAGGGTCGCATTAAATGCGGCGTACTCAATGTCGCGTCGATCACCAATGGCAGGCCAGCGGCGTGAGCAATTTCGGACAACTGGGGCAAGTCCAATATTTCGCCGCCCGGATTGCCGATCGTTTCTCCGTATATCATTCGCGTATCTTGCGTTATGGCGTTTCTAAATCCGTCGATATCCCGCGGATCGACAAAAGTTGTTTCGATACCGAACCGCGGCAGCGTGTAGGCGAGTAGGTTTTGCGTCCCACCATAGAGCGCACGCGAGGCGACAACGTGGTCGCCGCTGCCGGCTAAAGTCGAAATGGCGAGATGGATTGCCGCCATGCCACTGGCCGTTGCAACTGCGCCGACGCCACCTTCCAGTGCCGCCATCCGTTCTTCGACCACCGCGACAGTCGGGTTCGAAATTCGCGAGTACACATGTCCGGTGCGACCAATGTTGAACAGCGACGATGCTTTGTCCGTATCCTCGAAAACGTACGATGTCGTTTGATAGATCGGTGCCGCGCGACTGCCAGTCGCGGGATCTGGTTGCTGCCCCGCATGCAGGCTCATGGTATCGAATCCAAGGTAACGAGGTGCGCTCATTTGAAACTACTTCCTATGTGTCGAGTGATTTCGGTAACGAATTAACTGGTTGATAGTTTAACGTGCATGCCAGCAGTCTAATCATCTAATTGGATTCGCACTTGTCGAGAAAACCTTTGCCCGCACTGTCTTTCGATAGCCTGTTGGGTTGACACCCATGGTGCGCGCAAAAAGGCGCGAGAAATGGCCTTGATCATGATATCCAACTCGAAACGCGACCTCGCCGATAGTTAAGTTCGTCGAATCGAGCAGATCTTTCGCGCTGCGCATGCGCTGATCTTGCAGATAACTCAGCGGCGACCTCCCGGTAGCGTCTTTAAATCGGCGCGTCAACGAACGTTGGCTCAGACCAAACTTATTTGCCACGTCCGGCATTTCAATCAATTGGCTGAGTTGTCGTTGCATCCACAATTGAATCTCGATAATTAGTTCATCCGTATGTTGAATGTCGTCCCCTTCCAAGTAGCGATATTTTTCATAGGGTCGCCTGATCTCGTGGGAGAAATTCCGTTCAACGTGACTTGCGACGGCGCGACCGTAAAAGTGTTCGATTAAGTGTACGGTAACGTCAGCAAGCGCGTTCACGCTGGCAGCGCAGAACAAGGATCCCGCCTGCGTAATGAAGTAGTCCCGTTTGAGCATTACTTTTGGATAATTTCGGGCGAATTGTTCTAGATAGTGCCAATGCGTCGTTGCGGACTTCCCATCTAAAAGGCCGGCTTCGGCCAAGAAGCAGCATCCAGTACCCACCGCAGCAAGCATCGCACCGGCCTCAAACTGGTAAACCAGCCACTCGAACATCGATTGGTTTCGACGAATAACCCGGCGCGGATTCCGCCACAACGCCGGCAGATAGACCACATCCATGGTCTGCTCGCTCGTAAAATCTGCTTCGGCAGGGATCGCTATGCCGGACTGCGTGGGGATCGGTTCAATCTGACAGGCAAACAAGGTGGTCGCGAGCGCCGCGTCTGCGTTGCCCCGACCACGCGCAGTCGATTCCGCTGCCCGCCACATTTCCATTGGCAGCGTGGTGCTAGCGGCGAGCATATTTTCGGCTAAAACGAATCCCAGTTGCATCGCAATATTGTAACGATTTAACAGCGTTGAATCGCCATTTATTCCAAAATGGCTAATATATTGGCCACAATGGCCTAAATATTCATTCGCCGGGGTATTACACTGACGCTATCGCTGATGCCTTCAAACGAGACGCTTCTATATGACTAGATTACCCCTAATTGTAGGGTTTGGTGGGATTGGCCCGGCCGGGCG
>CAWLAW010000201.1:0-6128 GCA_963854885.1 Gammaproteobacteria bacterium
TGGGCATCATGGGCGGCATGGGATCGTGAAAACCTTGTCGTTCGATTTGCTTTGCAGGAAGCTGGCGGATCGCATGACGCATGCGCTGTTCACTGTAATCGAACCACTCCGTGACAAACTGCTCGATCGTTGAGGCGCCATACTTCTTGAAAATATCGTGAATTCGCTTCTCGCCGTTACGTACAGCTCCTAGCATTGCTAAGTGATCGCCATACCAAAAATCCGGTACGCGAATCCTACGTTGACACATGCGGATAATATCGTCGATTTGCGCATAGTCCCGTTGTACTCTTACTGCCGGGAAAATTAATGCGCCTTCTTCATAAACGTCTCGCGCCGTCGCATGATAGGTCGAAGGTATGCTGTTGCCGATATCTGCTTGGTGCGCTTTAGCGCAAACGTTGAATAAATGTTCGCCTTGCCAAAATACCGGAACAATTAACGTGTGATCGGCAGGATGCGAGTTGCCACTGTAGGGGTCGTTGTGCAAATAGGCGTCGCCTTCAGCAATGTCGTCGTGAAATTCACACATCGCGGCGGTTTGCATGTTCAAGCCGTAAGTATGGGCCGGCAGGCCTTCAGCGGTCGCGAACAGATCATTGTCTGCGGTTGTAATGCCGCAAGAGAAATCCCGCGCACTATTGATTACCGCCGAACGTCCTGTGCGGAGCATCGTATTCGTCATCTCTCGCACCACGCCGTCGAAGCGATTCGAGAGTACCGCGAGCAACATCGGTGATAAATCCGCTGCCTGCCGTTCTTTCACTTTTATATCCATCGGGCTTACTCCAACCTCTGTCAGACGACGAGTTCGACAAGGTAGCTATCACTCGCCGTCAATGTTGTACGCGTCCCGCGAGGCAATACCAGCGTTGTGGTCGCTTCTTCGATAATTGCCGGACCGGCAATCACTTGCCCCGCCGTTAATGATCCGCCACGCAGTACGACTGCTTGTTCCGGCCCTGTGATGTCGAACCAAACCTGTCGAGACGGTGGCTGCATCTGTCCGTCACCGCCTGACGCTACTATTTTAGCTTGCGGTAAGTGGACTGATACCCTGCCGGTCCAATTGAGAAAATCGATAGGGCTTGCACGATCGTCGACACTGAAAATTCGGCGATGGGCCGCATGAAATGCCTCGACGAGGTTAAGTTCGTCTCCATCACTGGTGATTCGATTGTGGGTTAGCGGCACAGAAATATCCCACACCTGAGCCGCATAATGTGCGTCTACTCGATAACTCAAGGTGTGCTGCTCAAAACCACGCCCGGCCAGGACTGCGGCAAAGGCGTGCAATTTGGCGTCGATAGTTGTGAGCGCTGAATTCACCGCTGCTCGGTCGAAATTGTCCGATCGTGTCGCGACGGTCGCGCTTTGCTCCGTTTGAATATCAGAAAATTGCATCCCGCAGGCCGAAAGAACGCTTGCCGTACGTGGGACTATTACCGCCCGACAATCTAATTCGCGCGCAATGGGCACAATATTCAAACCCGCCGCGCCGCCTCCGGCAACGACTACCGCTTCGCCGGGATCTATCCCCTCACTCACCGTAATGTCTTTGATCGCGTTGATCATGGTTTCGTTAGACACGGCAAATACGGAATAAGCGGCCTCCTCAACCGAGATGCCAAGCCCTGCTGCGATGGATTCGATGGCCGAACGAGCGGCGTCAGCATTTAACTGCATTTGTCCGCCGAGAAAATAATCTGCATCGATGTAACCCAAAACTAGGGCCGCATCTGTGACCGTCGGGAGCTTACCACCTTGGTCATAGCAGGCAGGGCCAGGATTCGCCCCGGCACTTTGCGGACCGACATGCAAAAGTTTTGCATCGTCGAGCCATGCGATCGATCCGCCGCCGGATCCAACACTGCGCGCGTCGACGGCCGGAATGCCGAGCATGTGACCGGTAAACCGTTCACCGATCCACGTTTCCTGTGTGATCGATATCGCGCCTTCACGTACCAATGAAACGTCGAACGTCGTACCGCCAGTATCAACCACCAGAACGGATTCCGTCTTTTCTTCAAGTTCGGCGTAACGACGCCCCGCAACGGGTCCCATTGCCGGACCCGAGCGCACCGTATGGATCGGATGGGCGATGACACTGCCGATGTCGAGGCAGCCGCCGATCGTGGTACTGATCAATACCTCCCCGCGATAACCTGCTTCGCGGAGATCGGCTTCGAGTTCGCGTAGATGCGTTTGCATCAGGGGTTTAAGCGAGGCATCGATCGCCACCGACGATCCGCGCCGGTATTCACGAAGGATTGGATTTAACTCATGGCTAACGGTAAATGGCACATCGGGAAGCGCTGTGGAAATCATTTCGGCGAGACGTTTTTCGTGCGCGGCGTTCGCGGTCGCCCAAAATAATGATATGGCGATGGCTTCAAAGCGTTTCGCACGAAGCTGCTCAATGACAACGCCAATTTTCGATTCGTCGAGTGGTCTGACTACCTCACCCTGAGAATTGATACGTCCGGCTATCTCGAACGTATAGCGCCTCGGCACGTAGGGTTTGGGAAAGGGTTGAGATAAATCATGCGGATTGAATTTTCCGCCTTCGCGTAAAACCAAAACATCCGGAAATCCTTCGGTAGTTAAAAACGCCGTCTTCGCAATATTACCTGTCACAATGGCGTTCGTTGCTCGGGTCGTGCCGTAGGTAAAGAGATCTGTTCGTCTCAGCACTTCTGCCAGATCAAGTTCGAGACTATTTGCGGCCCCAACAAGCGCCGCCCGTAAGCCAACGAAGATTCGATCGGGGGTGGTGGGTGCTTTGCCAATAGTAAAGCGCCCTTGTGCATCGGCGACAACGACATCGGTGAATGTGCCCCCGGTATCAACGCTGATCCGCCAGCCACTATGTTGTACGCCGCTCATTTATCGGTTGCACCCAATCTTTTTGCTATCGCGAGCCATGATTACACCCGATTTTATCGCGAGGGTAAACTACCGACCTAGGCGACCGATGAGCCGCGATTCAAGCAGCTATGACAGCCGTAAACACGAGCCCACATGGTAATTTCAGCATTCGTACGGGTTGATGTACGATCGGGATAGAAGTTCTCACTAAAACTGGAGAAGATACACATGGCATTCGATAATTACGCTGAATACGACGCGCTTGGCCTCGCTGATCTGGTCCGTCGACGAGAGGTATCAGCAACCGAATTAGTCGATAGCGCCATCGGCGCAATCGAAAAACTCAACCCAGATCTCAACTGCGTGGTGCAAGCACTTCGTGACCACGCGATCGCCGAGATTAAGCGCGGGCTACCGCCGGGGCCATTTCAAGGCGTGCCGTTTCTAGTCAAGGAATTCGGCATGCATTTCAAAGGCATGACATCGTCCGGCGGTTCGCGCATCGCATCCGGGGTTAAATATGATTCCGATACGGAGTTGATGACGCGGTGCAAGAATGCCGGATTAGTCACGGTCGGAACCACCACCACACCAGAGATGGCATTCAATGCGAGCTGCGAATCCGTGCTCTATGGTCCAACGTGTAACCCGTGGAACTTAGGCCATTCCGTCGGCGGCTCATCGGGCGGCGCCGGCGCGGCTGTTGCTTCTGGCATAGTACCGATTGCCCACGCAAATGACGGCGGCGGTTCAATCCGGATCCCCGCCGCATGTAACGGACTCGTTGGCATGAAGCCAACACGCGGTAGAACACCCACTGGACCGGATTCCGGTATGTTCCTGTGGGGACTCGCGATCGAATTTGCAGTGACGCGCACCGTCCGTGACTCGGCAGCGTTGCTTGACGCTGTCGCAGGTCCGGACGATGGCTATTTCTACACTGCTGAGCCGCCGAAGCGCGGATTTCTCACGGCGGCCATGAGCCAACCGACCGATTTACGCATCGGGGTTATTGATCAATTGCCCGGCTGCGGTAAGCCGTCTAAAGAAAACAAAGCGCGTCTCAACGACACACGCCGATTACTTGAAGATCTCGGGCACGTTTGCGAACCCGTCCGTTTAAAGTATGACTTCGAAGCCTTCAATGAATCGAGTATTCGACTTTGGGCCGCGACACTTGGCCACTTTATCGAGCAATTTTCACACAAGACCGGACGCAAAATTAATTCATCGAACCTAGAAGCTATCACGCTCGAAGTTTATCGCTATGCGAAGAAACTCAACGCGATGGAAATGGAATGGGCGATGGGCATACAGAACAACGTGTCGCGTACCGTTGGCAAAGTAATGCGCGAATACGATGTGTTATTAACCCCCGGCCTCGGCCGCGACGTCGCGCCGCTCGGCGAGCTGAACCAAAACGCGAAAGGAGTGGATACTCGGGGTTGGTGGGATCAGATGATGTATGAATACACTCCATATACACCACTGTTTAATACGACGGGACAGCCCGCGATGATGCTGCCGCTATGGCAATCAAAAAAAGGTCTACCGCTGGCGATGCAATTTGTCGGACGCCTAGGCGACGAAGAAACCTTATATTCCTTAGCTGGCCAGCTCGAGCAAGCGCATCCGTGGTCAGGACGTAAACCAGAAAATTACGCCTAGCTATAAGTAACGCGAATGATTTTTCGCTACTCGACTGCAAGCTAGTAATCGCGTACGAATTTGAGCGTCTCACGATTAATACTTGACGACGCTGAACTTTTGCCGCATCGAGATGTAAAAAATCACCGCGTTCAAGGGAGAAGGTCGATGGCGGCCTTAATCACCATGCGATTGACGGATTAACGTTCCGTGACGAATAAAAGCATTGCCTTGCTACACCCGGGGAACATGGGAGTTAGCATCGGCAGTTGTGCTATGCGGGCCGGCCACCAGGTCGGATGGGTGGCCGCTGGTCGCAGCGCCGAAACTACCGCACGCGCTAATGCAGCCGAGTTTCGTGGGTATACGACGCTCAAGGAGCTCCTGCTCGCCAGTGAAATCGTACTATCGGTGTGCCCACCGGCCGCGGCTTTAGATACCGCTACAGAAGTTGCCGCGCTAGGGTACTCGGGCATTTATCTCGATGCGAATGCGATATCACCTCAATCAGCAGTTCACGTTGCCGAAACCGTTCAGGCAAGTGGCGCCACCTATATTGATGGCGGCATCATCGGCCCGCCGGCGATGAAACCGAACACGACTCGATTATATTTATCGGGTCTTCAATGCAATGAAATTAAAGCCTGTTTTACCGATACCAATGTCGAAGCCATCACCATCGGACGATCGCTTAGTGCCGCCTCGGCGTTAAAGATGTGTTACGCAGGATGGACGAAGGGATCGGCCGCTTTGTTGCTATCTATTGCGGCACTCGCGGAAGCCGAAAACGTTGGACCCGTATTACGCGAGGAGTGGCGCCGATCGATACCGGCCCTGTCCGACCGTCTAGAATCTAACGCAAACGCTAATGCAGAAAAAGCCTGGCGATTCGTCGGCGAAATGAACGAAATCGCCGATACGTTTGAGGCGAACCAACTTCCCGGTGAGTTTCACCGCGGCGCAGCTGCAATTTACGCGCGGCTAGCGCAATACAAAAACGTCGATGAAATACCTAGCTTAGACGCGATATTGCGTGCGCTACTTGACTCGCCCGACACGGCGTAGCGACGGTCACTTAGCCGCTTCGGCTACTAACCGATCTGAAATTTTAAGATGCACCGACGTTAATTTCGAAGCGAACGATAAGCTCAAAGTAATAGTTCTTCATCGATTGGAATAAACCTACCCGCAGTATTTTTCAGTGAATAGGCAGTGAGATCCGGCACGCCATAGACGATAGTTGCCACGCCATGCCGAACTTCTACTTCACGTAACAGCAATTCAAAATCGCCATCGCCGCTGAGTAAGACAATCGTGTTAACGTCGCTCGCAGCATCCAACACATCTATCGTAATACCGACGTCCCAATCGCCTTTTGCCGATCCATCTTGCCTTTGAATGTACGGCTTCAGCTTCACTTCAAAGCCTATGTGGGTTAGGGCACTTTGAAACTTTTGTTGTCCGGGATCGCCGCGGTCAATGGCGTAAGCGATCGCAGTGCGTATCTCGCCTAAGGCTTTCAAACGGCTCCACAATTCGCGGTAGTTAAACTGACGTGCGTACCGATCGCGAGTGGTGTAGTAGATATTTTGAACATCGACGAAAACAGCCAA
>CAWLAW010000202.1:0-6103 GCA_963854885.1 Gammaproteobacteria bacterium
GTAACTTACAACACCTACCGCAAATTCATATCTCGCACTATCGTCGCCGCAATTTCTTCGATCGAGATCGTGGTCGTATCAAGAAACGGAATATTTTCGTCACGAAACATCGCTTCCGCATTTGCTACCTCCGAACGACATTGCGATATTGTCGAATATGCACCGTCAGGGCGTCGTTCTTTACGGATCCTGCTCAATTGTTCCGGCACGATAGTTAAACCGTATAGCTTTTTGCGGCAAACCTCTAGGATATTAGGTAGGCCGGTTTGAGAAAAATCATCATCAGTAACCGGATAGTTCGCTGCCGCTAAGGAGTAGTGCATCGCCAAATAAAGGCAAGTTGGTGTTTTTCCGCACCTAGACACGCCGACGAGCACAATATTCGAGCTATCAATATCGCGTGTACTTAAGCCGTCGTCGTGTCCAAGTGTGAAGTTCAACGCACTTAGGCGCCGTTCATAATCGCCGATATCTCCAATCCCGTGCATGCGCCCGGCGGTGTGCGAAGACTCGGTACCCAGGGCATCCTCAAGTGGCTCAATAAACGTACCAAATAAATCAAAGACAAATTCGTTACACGAGGCAATGACGAACTGTGTCGCAGGATCCGTCAACGTACTAAACACGAGTGGGGCAACTCCGTCTTCCTCAAATGCTGCACGAATCGAACTGGCCACTTTTTCTGCGGCCAGCTGGTTCGTTACAAATGGCGCGTTCGTAATTCGAAATTCCGTATCTGGAAATTGGGTTAACAAACTCCGGCCCAGCGTCTCCGCGGTAATTCCGGTGCGATCGGAGACATAGAACACGCGGCGCGTTGTGGCTGTCATTGATTACGTTCCATCTGGTTTGGGGTCCGTGTGATGTAGTTTCGAAGATTCGCATCGCTGAGCGCCCATCTCAGGTTCGCTTTGGTAACAGGCTTAAGCGGCACGCTAAATTCCTCTAGCAGCCTGTCGGACTTAGGGGTTCGACCGGTAATCGCTCCTGCATAGCCGGCACTTCCGCCATCCATGGCGGTCGTAGCGAGTGGCAAATAGAGTCCATTTTTTTGTCCATATTTGAGCCGCATACTGGTAACTACGTAACGAATAAGCGGCCGATTTCCCGCCGCCGCAGTAGAATAGACCTAAGTCCGACAGGCTGCTTGGGTCGGTTACAATGCGATCGCGAATTTATAGCTTTTAGCAGCAGGTACTTCGATGTTGGATTATATCGTTTCTTTAGATCAAATCGGTATGGAAGATCTAGAGCGTGTGGGTGGCAAAAATGCCTCGCTCGGCGAAATGATCCGTCACCTAAGTACGACGGGGGTCGACGTTCCTGGAGGTTTCGCCACCACCGTCGACGCTTATCGCCGTTTTCTCGAACAAGATCGCTTGGGCGAAAGAATCGAGGAGCGACTCGCCGGTCTTGACGTAAATAACCTCGGCGAGCTGACCCTTGTGGGCAAGGACATCCGAAAGTGGTTAATTGAAACACCGCTGCCGCCGCCGTTGGAACGCGCTGTTGAGCTGGGTTACGAGGAAATGTGCTAGACCGAGCAGGCGGACTTTTCAGTTGCAGTGAGATCATCGGCGACGGCCGAGGATTTACCGACCGCATCATTTGCTGGTCAACAAGAAACCTACTTGAACGTTACCGGTGTTAAGGACGTTATCGCGCGTATTAAAGATGTTTACGCATCGCTGTTCAATGATAGAGCGATTTCCTACCGAGTTCACCACGGGTTTGAGCACGCTCAGGTGGGAATTTCCGCCGGGGTGCAACGGATGGTCCGCAGTGATCTAGGTGCGAGCGGCGTATTGTTTACCCTAGACACAGAATCCGGCTTTCGCGACGTCGTGTTCATAACCGCAAGCTACGGGCTCGGTGAACTGGTGGTACAAGGTTCCGTCAATCCGGATGAGTTCTATGTTTATAAGCCGGCGTTAGCGGCAAATCGCCCGGCAATACTTCGACGCAACATCGGCAGTAAACACGTACAGATGACTTACACCTCGGACCATGGCACCAGTAGCGTCGTTACCGGTCCGGTCGATGACCGCGATCGCGCGAAGTTTTGCCTTAGTGATGCTGACGTCGAACAGCTGGGTCGCATCGCAGTGACCATTGAGAAGCACTACGATCGCCCGATGGATATTGAATGGGCAAAAGACGGAATTACAGGCGATCTTTATGTCGTTCAGGCTCGCCCGGAGACTGTTCAAAGCCATACAAACAATGTCATAGAACGTTACGAACTAAATGAGAGCGGCGCAGTATTATCGGAAGGTCGCAGCATCGGCCAGCGGATTGGGGCAGGGCGCGCGGTTGTGATGTCGGATATTTCGTCGATGGATAAATTGCGCGAAGGCGATGTATTGGTTACGGATATGACCGATCCCGATTGGGAGCCGGTAATGAAACGAGCTGCCGCAATCGTGACTAACCGTGGCGGGCGAACTTGTCACGCCGCGATCATTGCCCGTGAGCTAGGTGTACCCGCGGTCGTCGGTTGTGGCGATGCGACGCAATCCATTGTTGCCGGTACGGAGGTTACAGTTTCATGTGCCCAGGGAGATACGGGGTTTATTTACGCTGGGAACTTGCCATTCACCCGTCACGAGATAAAGCTCGATGCCATGCCGGAAATACCGGTAAAAGTGATGATGAATGTCGGTAATCCGGATCGAGCATTTGCTTTTTCAAGGCTTCCACACCGGGGTGTTGGGCTTGCACGCTTAGAATTCATTATTAATCGCATGATCGGAATTCATCCGCGTGCGTTGTTGGAATTCGATACCCTCGCGCCTGAATTAAAGAGCGAAATTGAGCCGCTGATCGCTGCTTACGAGTCCCCGCGCGATTTTTTCGTCAAGCGGTTAGCCGAGGGCATTGCGACGATTGCTGCGGCCTACGCGCCGGAGCCGGTGATCGTCCGCCTGTCCGATTTTAAATCGAATGAATATGCCAACCTCGTCGCGGGTTCGGTATTCGAACCCAAGGAGGAGAATCCGATGTTAGGGTTTCGCGGCGCGTCGCGCTATATCGCGGAATCCTTCAGAGCGTGTTTCGAAATGGAGTGCGAGGCTCTGCAACACGTTCGCGACGCGATGGGATTGACGAACGTTGAACTAATGGTGCCGTTTGTACGGACACTCGAGGAAGCCAGACAAGTCACCGAATTGCTGGAGAAATGTGGGTTGTCTCGCGGACACAACGGGCTCCGCGTGATTATGATGTGCGAATTGCCATCGAATGCCTTACTTGCCGATGAGTTCCTAGAATACTTCGACGGGTTTTCTATTGGTTCAAATGATTTGACCCAGCTTACACTCGGATTAGATCGAGATTCGGGATTAGTTGCCGGCTCGTTTGACGAACGAAATGAAGCCGTAAAGCAATTAATGCAATTAGCGATTTCTGCCTGCCGAAGGGCGGGTAAATATATCGGGATTTGCGGACAAGGTCCTTCCGATCACCCGGACCTCGCGACTTGGCTGCTAGCGCAAAATATTGAAAGTATCTCATTGAACCCGGATACCGTCGTCGAGACCTGGATCCGACTCTCGCACTAGGGTTCGCGGTCACGCGCTCGCCTAAATGGGTCTTGCAAATTGCTCAGTCAGGCGCAGCCCACTAGATCCGCTCGAGCTGTTGCTCCAACATCGTCCGTTCTTGGGCAGGTACGTCATCATCGTCCAAGCGTTGCTCAATAAGACTCTTTGGGATGTGGCCTTTAATGATTAGTCGTCGTTTTTCCTCGGGCAAAATGGTATTGCGAAAAAAGATGTCGCCGGTCGGTATCAAGCGTGCTTCGACAATCATGACGACTTCATTCAATAGAGCTCGAAAGCCGCTGCGTGTTCTGTTCAGGCGATCTTCTGCAAACTCAATTTGTGCGACGCCGTCGTGATAGATCGCACGCATTTCTTTTTTGTAGCGTTCAATGACTATCGAATTGACGGTCTCTTCGATTCTTTGTTCAATCTGATTTAGTCGCGCGAACAGAAGATATTGCATGACGATGAGCATATCCATGTCGTCAGGGACGTGGGCGTAGATCGCCAAGACATCTTTTATACCAAGACGATTGTAGATGTCAGTAGTGAAAAATGCATCGCGTTCCTTGGCCAAGGCTTCATACGACACAAAGCCCATTATTTGAATAACATCGGGTAGATTATGGATGTCTCGGTTGAATCCTAAGGCGCAGACTAATTGTGCATACGTCAGGCGTAAATTCCGCGCATAGTCCTTCTGTGAACTCGAGGAACCGCCTTTCGCATCGGCGCTCGATCGATACAACATTTTCAGCAGGCTTTCGCCCGATGACGTCAATATCTCCTCAAATTTTGTCATTGACACAGTGCGAGCCCTATTCCCTGGTTCTCATGATATCACTGCACCATGAGCGTCCAAGTATCACACACGATTGACTAGTTTAGCGACGATAATTGCGTATGCACGGTCGTAAATCGGCGAATCCACGGTTTGTTCGCGCGCAATTTATCATCCAGCGAATTGAGAAACGATATAGCCTCTAAGTAAGAGGTAAACGAACCGACAAGGGCGATGTACTGTGCCTGTGTCGCCGGGGTCCTTAGTGACACGTAGGCGCGTTCGACGGATGCGTCATAGCGTTCAAGAATGTTTATCGCCGCTTGTTTACTGTGACCGATGGCTACTTGCAACGTAAAATTGCTGCCGGGCTGGCTTAACACCCAATCAACCGCAAGGAGAGCGATCTGGACCGCTTCGTTTTGTCCACTCGCTGGGACGCCTAAGCGGGTTAGTGACTCGATCGCCTCTTCAAGCTTTAAAGTCGCGGCTAATTGATACCAGCGAAGCGCCTCATCGATATCAGCTGGGTGGCCGAGCCCGCGCTCTAACATTGTGGCGAGATTGTATTGCGCAATAGCCAAACCGGATTCAGCGGCTGATTCGAAATGCCCGTATGCCAGCGCAAACGATTCGTCATTAAATTCAAGGACCCCAAGGGCGAATTCCGCTTCCTTTAATCCCCGGTCCGCGGCGACCCGGAACCATTTCTTAGCACGGTCTAAATTAACCGGGGCATAAAGACTTTGAGAATAAGTTAGGCCGAGATTAAACGCCGCCCTCGACGTTCCTTTTTCAGCTGCCACTGTCCACCATTTTGTTGCCCGGGTCTGATCTTGTGGGACACCTGTGCCCAGGTGGAATCGATTACCTAATTCGAGTGCGGCGAGGCCAAGACCTTGCTCGGCCGCTTTGCGTAACAATTCAATCGCAGGGACGGTACTGTTTTCGCTCAATTGACCGGATTCGATCAGACTACTTAACGCAGCTTGTGCGCGAGCATCTCCGTCGTCCGCAAGCCGCCGGAGGATCGCCGCGGCGCCGTCGTAGTCCAGGCGTTGCAGTGCGCCAATTGCCGCATCGCGACTTGTTTCGGCTAACGCATTATGAAAAACGCCATAGACGAGAAACGCGAAAACCCAGCCCAAAACTCGCGCGCTCGAGGGGTATTTATGATTCGTTTTGGCGTTCAATAACGCAGTCGGGTCCTTCATGTGCTGGGGAGTTCACAAAAGTACTTACAGGGATCGTGGCCAAGATACCATTTGCCGACGGTTTTAGTAATTCAGCGATTGCGCCGCTGCTCGCTTTGTCATCGAGCCAATTGTCATATTCGCTCGCCTCGACGATAACCGGCATGCGGTGGTGCAACGGCGCGAGCTGCTGGTTAGATGCGCACGTAATGATTGAGTAGCTCAAGTACGCGGAGTCGTCATCACTTTCCCAAGTTTCCCAGAGCCCGGCGAAAGCAAACGCGTGACCCGACTCGAGACGCATATAGTAGGGCCGCTTCCCGCCGTCCTGTTTTACCCATTCATAGTATCCATCTGCCAGAACGAGACAGCGGCGTTTCCGGTAAGCCGCGCGAAATGCAGGCTTTTCACTCACGGTTTCCGCGCGCGCGTTGATCATCCTAGAGCTTAATTTTTTATCTTTTGCCCAACCTGGAACGAGGCCCCAATGCATTAATTTAACTTGCGTTTCTGCACCGGACCGGATCAGGATTGGAACGGATTGGCTCGGTGCGATATTGAAGCGCGGTGACCAATGCGCTAGTTCG
>CAWLAW010000203.1:0-6091 GCA_963854885.1 Gammaproteobacteria bacterium
TAAGGCCTTCTCAAGATTCACTGAACTTCCGAGTTTTTTACTCCCGATCGTCGTTCGCGCTAACGTTTCTCCCGAGACGTCGACCGTAAAAGAGTCATTTGCAAAATCGATAACCGTCAAACATGGCCCGGACACGGCGATACTGTCGCCCAATTTTACATCGCTCAAATCGAGCTCTTCGCTGACAATAAAAATGCGCGCTGAATCGTCCGCACGTTCGATTCTGGATATTTCACCCAGTGCTTCAACTATTCCAGTAAACATCTTCTAACTATCGATTAACCATACAGTAGCGTCAAGTCGAGGCGACGTCTGGCGGTCGCAAGGTCAGTCTTAAATCTGAACCAATTTGCCGGACGTCGATAAGCTCCAATTCCGGCGCATCGGCCACGTGCGGCGGCGAGGTGAGATTAAATCCATCTCGGGCCGCGTTTCCGAACAATTTTGGCGCGATATAGATGACGATCTCATCGAACAACCGCTCGCGGATAAAGGCCCCGCACAAAGTAGCACCAGCCTCTAGCAACACGTCATTAACTTCGTGCTCGCCTAAACGGGTCAAGATGTGATTTAAATCTAGACCCGTGGAGCGCATCCCAACGCGTTCGGTCCGTGCCCCTGCATCGCGAAGAACCTGGGCGGCCGATTGATTGTCCGATCCGAAATATACTAAGGTCTCTCCGGGTAAGCGCAACATTTTACTCGCCGGTGCGCAGCGCAGATTCGAATCCAAGATGACGCGTAACGGTTGCTGCCCGGCTAGGTCGAATCGATCGTCGCGCACGTTGAGCGCGGGATCGTCAGCGTTAACCGTTCCGACACCCGTAATAATAGCGCCACTAGCGGCTCGTAATCGCTGCACGTCCGCGCGTGCGGCGATCCCGGTAATCCAACGACTTGCGCCTGATGCTAAGGCTGTCTTTCCGTCTAATGTCATACCCAGCTTGATTGTGACAAACGGCCTGCCGAGCCGCATGCGTCGGAAGAACCCTCGGTTCTGTTCGGCGGCCGGGGCCGACATGATACCGCTTGCCACGGTTATACCGGCCTTACGCAACCGTTGTGCGCCGCCCCCATCGACGCGAGGATTTGGATCCGCGCACGCGTAAACTACTCGAGCAACACGAGCAGCGATTAACGCGTCGGCACACGGCGGTGTCCTGCCGTGATGACAACAAGGTTCTAAAGTGACATAAACGGTCGCACCACGCGCGCGTTCCTGCGCACTTTGTAACGCATTTATCTCTGCGTGCGGCTCACCCGCGCGATAATGAAACCCTTCACCGACGATCTGACCTTGGTGCGCGATGACACAACCGACTCTCGGATTTGGTCTTGCAGAATAATATCCGCGCTCTGCAAGTTGCAATGCCCGACCCATTAGCCGGTAATCGTCGGGCTCCAAACCGTCGCCTGCTAAAGGCATTGATCCACGCCTCCTCGTACAAAATATTTCTGCTGCAAACTCGGTTTTGCGCGACCTGGGTTGTGAACGCACACACCGGTACACTCGATATTCATGGTTCGCCAGTTACTTTTTTTTATTCTTTTCGGGTGGCAACAAATCGAGTTGTTGTTCGCGTAAATCCGGTGGTAGGTCGTTTTCCAGCTGTTGAATTTCTTCGAGGAAAGCGCGTACGTCTTCAAAACTTCGGTAGACCGACGCGAATCGGACATAGGCGACTTGGTCCAAATTTCTCAGCGCATCCATAACCATTTCGCCGAGTTGTCGAGCATCGATTTCTCGCTCTCCGGTTTCTCGAACCTTGCGCTTGACCTGATTAATTGCCTCTTCGACTCGCTCCATTGGTACTGGGCGTTTTTCGAGTGCTTTAACGATGCCGCTGCGCAATTTTTCCTCGACAAATGTTTCTCGACGCCCATCATTTTTGATTATCCTGGGCAAACTAAGCTCGGCAGTCTCATAGGTTGTAAATCGAGACTTACAGCTCTGGCATTCACGTCGACGACGAACCTGATCGCCTTCGCCCAACAGGCGCGAATCGATTACCCGCGTATCTTCGTTAGAACAAAATGGACAGTGCATTATCGCCTCGAAGCTTAGTTAGACGGCCTTAGCCGCCGTAGACCGGAAATTGATCGCAAATTTCTTGCACTTGCGCGCGGGTCTTTGCGATGACGGATTCGTCATCGACGGAATCGAGAACGTCACACATCCAACCCGCTAACATCCGTGCCTCGTTTTCGCCGAATCCCCGCGTTGTGATCGCGGGTGTCCCGACGCGTATTCCGCTGGTTACAAACGGCGATTGCGGGTCGTTTGGGACTGCGTTTTTATTCACCGTAATTTGCGCTGCCCCCAATGCAGCATCGGCCGCTTTGCCCGTTATGCCCTTGTCCACCAGGTCAACCAAGAACAAATGGTTGTCTGTTCCACCAGAAACGACTTGATACCCACGGCTGATAAATTGTTCCGCCATCGTTTTCGCGTTGATCAGAACCTGCTGTTGATAGATCTTAAATGCCGGCTCCATGGCCTCCTTAAACGCAACCGCTTTAGCAGCAATAATATGCATTAAAGGCCCTCCTTGCGTGCCAGGGAACACCGCCGAGTTAACTTTTTTCTCTAATTCAGAATTGCCTCTCGAGACAATCAAGCCACCGCGGGGACCGCGCAAAGTTTTGTGCGTCGTTGAGGTTGTCATGTCCGCGTACGGTACTGGACTCGGATACAAGCCGGTTACAATAAGACCCGCGACATGCGCAATATCCGCGACCAGCCAAGCGCCAACCGCGTCGGCTATCTCGCGAAATCTCGCCCAATCGATAATCCGAGAATAAGCGGAAAATCCTGTCATGATCATTTTTGGTCGAAATTCGCGAGCTTTAGCCGCGACATCGTCATAATCTATTTCGCCAGTATCCGGTTTCAATCCATACTGAATGGCATTGTAGGTTCGTCCGGAGAAATTAACCTTCGCCCCATGCGTTAAGTGTCCACCGTCCGCCAAGCTCATGCCGAGGATCGTATCGCCGGCAGACAACAGGCCGAGATAAACAGCGCCATTAGCTTGCGATCCAGAGTGCGGCTGCACGTTCGCAAAATCAGCATCGAACAGCACTTTCGCTCGGTCTATCGCAAGCTGTTCAACGACATCAACATGATCGCAGCCGCCGTAATACCGCTTTCCTGGATAACCTTCGGCATATTTGTTGGTCAACACGGTCCCAGCGGCCTCAAGTACCCGCGGACTTGCATAGTTTTCGGACGCAATTAATTCAATATGATCTTCCTGGCGGCCCTCCTCCATCCCGATCGCTTGCGCAAGTTCGGGATCGTAGGACCCAATTCGCATATTTTTTGCGAACATAGCTATCGGACTCCTATTGTTATTCATCGGTGAATGCCGCATCCCGCCCGGTTGCGTCACGGTGGGCAGGCGCCATTTTGGGTCGTTCGGCAACGGACACGATCATTTGAGTTAGCTTATATCAAGCCGTGTCATCGTGATCTCGCTGCCGCAGGCGCGCAAGGTAGCCCGATTATCGCCAATTCCATTCGTTTAATCAATGAGTTACCGTCCGGTCGACGAGCGCCGTGCTCACCCGATTCTCAGCTCCGCGACGACCATTTACTGCGCGGCATTGGCGCAATTGCGAGTGGAGAAAAGATGCCAGATGCCGCTATTTAGAGGATGCTTCAAAGCGCAAAAATTAGCCCCTCAGAAGCCACGCAAGCCCCCTTAACAACTAATTTCTTGGCGGTGAATCGAGATAAGCTTGGACGGCTACGGGATAGCCTTTCCGCTCGACAACGGGATCTAATTGATCTGTTGCCGCTTTTATTCCACACCAATCATCGGATGCTGCCCGGCTATGTTTCCAATAGAACGCCTTGCGGTGTCCAAGACTACGCTCCAGAAGAACGCTCGCTCCGAGCGGCGAATCGCCTACTTGCGTCATTCCGATACGAACCTGGCCTAACACAAAAGTTAAGCATCAAAGGCTTATACCTGATGGGCAGCCCGGGAACCGTCGGTTATTCGAAAACTAGTGATTTAGACATTTGGCTTGTGCACAGTCCGGAGTTGACCGCTGTCGAATTGGCTGAACTAACGACCAAAACGAGAAATATTGAGGTCCACGCCGCGAGCATCGGTTTAGAAGTACACTTTTTTGTCTTTAGATGCATTGCGTTTTCGCGATGGTGAGACCCTCAGTCTTTCCGACGAAAGCAGCGGCAGCTCTCAGCACTTTCTCTTGTTGGACGAATTCTACCGATCGGGGTTGCTGCTCGCCGGACTACCTCCTTTGTGGTGGGCGGTACCAGCTAAACACGAACATCGTTATGACGATTACGTCAGCGACGCAATTACCAGCGGAGAAATTAGCGAAGATTCTTTCGTCGACTTTGGTGGTATAGCCAATGTCCCGGCAAATGAATTTTTCGGCGTCGCCGTTTGGCATTTATACAAGAGTATCGATTCCCCTTATAAATCCGTTCTGAAATTGTTGCTTATCGAGATATATGCCTCCCAGTATCCCGACGGCGACCTGCTAAGTTTGAGTTACAAAAAGAAAATCGCCGAGAAAACGGCGAATCTTAATGAACTCGATCCGTATATCGCAATGTATCGAAAGGTCGAAAAATACTTAATTGAACAAAACGATCATGCGCGCCTCGAATTTATGCGTCGCAGCTTTTATATAAAAACGAACGTCCATCTGAGCACTTCAAACGACACGCGCCTGCCTGATTGGCAGCGTCATTCATTGACCAAATTAACTAAATCATGGCATTGGAGCGATGCTACAATCCGTCATCTCGACGTGAGAGGTGCGTGGAAAGTATCATCTGCAACGCAGGAACGACGCGTAATTACCAAATCGCTGCAACAAAGTTACGCCGTACTCTCTAAATTCGCACGGGTACATGGTCATAACCAAAAGATCACCGGCGCCGACTTAAATACGCTGGGTCGTAAACTTTACGCAGTATTCCAGAGAAAGCCATCAAAAGTGGAGGTTGTCACGCGGGGGATATGTCCTAATCCGCAAGAGCCGGTACTCTCACTGCAACATCTTACGCGCCAATCTGGCGACGCCGGGTGGTGCATATATGCCGGCACGGTGACGGAACAGAAAGCAACCGCGCAAAAACCGTTGATAACAGCAACCGCCCCGGTGAAGATTTTGACGTGGTGCTACTTTAATCGAGTCGCAGGAAAATCGACAACTTGGCAGGTAGTCGATCCGGCTCACAACATAGATGTTACAGAAGTCAAAAAATCTGTTTCCGCAATTCGCGAAAGTTTCCCGATACCTTCTTCTGCGACGTCCGCAAGCGCCGCGCTAAATAGAGCGGCACGCCCCGAGGAAATTCTTCTAATTTCCAACCTAGGCGTGCGGCCCATGACCGGTAAGACGGGAGACGGATCAATCCTCACAACTAATCGAACTGATCCTCTTCAATTTGGCGGAAAGCAAATAAACCTTATTCAATCTGTCGATCTGCTGGTTTCGAATAGTTGGGGAGAACTCTTCGTCCATCATTTCGACGGCAACACGGCACTTGTCGACGCCATGATGGAATATTTGCAACTGGCGCCCAACGACGCTCTGCTTCCTGAAATGAAGATCTGTTGTGCGGCAAAGGATTATTCCAATTCTATTGAAAGTCGCATCCGAGATTACGCGACCGATCTCGCTGGTTTTCTAAAAGCTCCAGAGCACGAGTGCGCGACACAATTCATAACCCAGTTCGACAAAGGATTTTGCCGCGCATTTTTGCAGCTCGGAAAACCGAATTACGAATATCATCAAAGCCACGCGGCGCTAGTAAAGGCCTTACAGCAGCCCAATTCGGAGTTTAAAGCGGTTGTGTTTGATCCGCGTTGTCGTAACGTCGGCATATTGAACCGAATTTACGAAAAGAATAAGGCGGATATTATTCAACTATTCGTTCATGAAGACGGCCTCGTCGCGAACATTTACGCGTTGGACGAGCGCGGCACACTGTTTACGAATCGCCAACCGTTTCATCGAGTCGGAATAATATTCGAGCAATACGCTAGATTTTTGCGCAACGTGCAAAATAACTGTCTGGAGCCGAAAACGGCCGTAAGCGACA
>CAWLAW010000204.1:0-6064 GCA_963854885.1 Gammaproteobacteria bacterium
GAAGTGGCGAAAGAGGTAGGAGTCGAACCTACCGAGCACACCTGCGTGCACTCCACCGGATTTGAAGTCCGGGCGTCCCACCGGGAGACGTCGCTCTTCCAGGGTCGATTCTACCGATAGATGCGCGTTCTAGGAACCCCGGAACTGTTTCGTGGGGCGTGGAATTATTCGATGAGGCCGGGAAATGCATCGCTCGCGGGTTTGCGGATTTGACGGACCTGATCTAAGCGACGCGTATAGCCGACGCGATCAAAATATTCGAGGATCTCGATTGCTGAATTTCGACCTATGCCGGCGCTGTCGCGATAGCTTTTAACTGAGAACTGACCTTTTGGATCCGCGGCGACGAGGTCTTCGACGATTTTGATGAGTTCGAGAACTGTGGCCGGCATGAAGTATCGCTTGTCGCTTACTTTAACGAGTTCGCCTTCACGCGCTGTTTTGGCGAGGAACTTGCTCAACACGGGAAAACTCTCGCCAACGGCATCCAACATGTCGTGTACGACCGGTGGACGAGTGCCCTCTTTCGTAAGTACTTTAGATACTTTATCCCATAGGACTTGGTCGGCAGACGATCTGACTGCGCCGTGCTTCGGTAGATGTAGGAGGCCGCCCTCACGGGCAATTTTCTTGCTGCTTAATAGCCCAGTTATTGCCGCTGCTGTAATCGACTGCGCGATTCGCTCGGATAAATTCACACGCAGTTCATTTTCATTTACCCCGGCACGATCGGGATATTTCGCGTGCCAGTCGCGCAAACCGGCCAATAGTATTGCCTGAATTTCTGCCCAGCGTTTTGGCGTAATTCCGATCTGTCCACGTACGTCGTCCACAACAACCATATCGAGCGTCGGCCAAAGCGCTTGCGCTTCTTCGGCAGACAAATTCCATGCTTGGCGGAACCGATCCAATGGCACGGTGTCGAGATGCTGCAAAATATTTTCGAGCGCTTGTGTGGCGCTCGCAGCGTCCATCGCGCGAACATATTGCAAACGTTGTTCACGCGTCCGTCCGCGGGTTAGCGGTAATGGATCGAGGAGCAACCCGCCGCCGACGGTTCGCAGCGCTGATTGATCGCGAACAATGACCCGATCGCCGCGGACTGCGGAAATCGCGTGCTCTAGTTGGATCTGCACTAAACCGTCGCTGCCGGGTGCGATTTCCGTGTCTTCAAGGGTGACTATCCGACCGGTAACGTCTAGCGCTCCGATATGGACATGGACTGGGGTGCGGTTTTTTAACGGCCGATCTTCGCTGTGCAAGACCTTGATTCGCGCGTCGAATCGAGAGACGGAAAAACACGCGGGCTGGGCAACCACCCAATCGCCGCGATGAATCTCTTCGCGGCGCAAATCACCGCCGACGACGTTGAGCGCGCATCGTTGCCCAGCTTTCGCATTTTCTGAAGCTTGATTCTGCGCATGGATTTCGCGCACGCGTAATTCCGCGCCTGAGGGCGCGAGCAACAATTGATCACCGACATTAGCTTGTCCGGAAAATACCGTTCCGGTTACGACCCTTCCGGCGCCGGCTAGCAGGAAGCTGCGATCGACAGCCAAGCGGAAATTACCATCGGTGTTTCTGGGCGGGAGCTCGTTAGCAGCAGCGCAAATCGTATCGCGTAATTCATCGATTCCGATATCTGTCATCGCCGACACCGGTATGATCGGGGCATTGCGCAAAGACGTTTTGCCGATCAACGCGGCTATTTCGGCACTCACTTCGGCGACCCGTGATTCGTCGACGCGGTCAATCTTTGTCAGTGCGACAACTCCAGCGCGTACATCCAGAAGATCCATAATCTCTAAGTGTTCTGCAGTTTGCGGCATCGTGCCGTCGTCGGCTGCTACCACGAACACAACAAAGTCGATTCCACTAACCCCGGCGAGCATCGTCCGAATAAACCGCTCATGGCCGGGCACATCGATAAATCCAGTTAATTCGCCGTTGCCAAGATCGCGATAAGCGAACCCAAGGTCGATGGTTAGTCCGCGTTTTTTCTCTTCGGGTAGTCGATCGGTATCGACTCCGGTCAGCGATTTAACCAGCAGCGTTTTGCCATGATCGACATGACCCGCTGTCGCTACGATCATCGAAGCTTACCTATCGATAGTTGCGGCAACTGCTCAAGAAATTCCGCTTCGTCGTCCAAGCACCGACAATCGAGTAAGAACAGCCCGCCCTCAATGCGTCCGATAACGGGAACCGGAAGCTGTCGAAACGATTTTGCGAGTCGTTCCAACGCTTTGCCACTGCCACGCCCTTCCGGCGGGCGCAGCGCGAGTCCTGCGCTGTTAAGCAATTTGCCAGGCTGGGCGCCGCTACCGATCTGACTGCGACATTCTGCAACTTCGACGGTAATAGTCGGCGGGATCGCCGCGGCAACTGCACCGCTAATGCGCTGGGCTTGCGCGCGCACGTCATTAGCATCACGTGTTAGCCAACTTAAGGTGGTGGATCGTTCAACGAGTCGTTGTGGATCGCCGTACAGCCGTAGCACCGCAGCGAGTGCAGCAATGGTCATCTTGTCTACGCGTAAGGCGCGTTTCATCGGATTACGTTTGATTCGTTTAATCAGATCTGCCCGGCCCGCGATGATTCCTGCCTGTGGACCGCCGAGTAATTTGTCGCCGCTGAATGTGACAATGTCCGCCCCATGCGCCAACGTTTCGCCGACTGTCGGTTCGTGAGGCAAACCGTAGCGGCTTAAATCAACCAAGGTGCCGCTGCCAAGGTCGACGACGAAAGGAAGATCGTTAACGTGTGCGATACGAGCTAGCTCCGCTTCAGGGACGGTGGCTGTGAATCCTTCGACAATGTAATTACTCGTGTGGACTTTCATTATCATCGCGGTTTTTGAATTAACGTTCTGCTCGAAATCTGTGGCATGCGTGCGATTCGTCGTACCCACTTCGCGAAGCTTTGATCCAGCGCGTGACATCACGTCCGGGATCCGAAATGAGCCGCCGATCTCGATTAGTTCGCCGCGCGATACGATCACTTCTTTGCGTAAGGCCAAGGTGTTTAGCACAAGTAGTACCGCGGCCGCGTTGTTGTTGACGGTTGTTGCGGCTTCGGCTCCGGTTAGCCGGCAAATCCAATCTTCCAAATGCACATCGCGATCACCGCGCCGGCCCGTGTGGAGGTCGAATTCCAAATTACTTGCGCCTCGGGCAACGACGGTGACGGCCTCGATTGCTTCTGGCGGCAACGGTGCGCGTCCGAGATTCGTATGTAGGACGGTGCCGGTTAGATTAATCACCGGTCGCAAACTCGGTGCACTTAATTCCTCTAAGTAAGTGGAAGCAGCGCGCAGTAGGTTCGGCTCGGATGCATTTACCAATGCCGCATCGCCTTGTGCAATGAGCGCATCACGCAATCTTGCAGTGACTATCTGGAATGACTCTGTGACGAGATCCTGCCCGTATAGCGCAATAAGCTGTTCCGCGCCATCGAGTCGAGTCAAGTGATCGATACTTGGCACGGCCTGCATTATTTCTTTCGATGAAGTCACCATCGAGGATACTTTCTCTTTTCTTTTATCTTGGACGGAATACGACATTATTAATCACCGCGCCGGGAAAGTCGTGGACATTTCGCCTTCCGAAGGCAACACAGGCGTTTCAGAATCGCAGGATCTAGCTGCGCTAAATTAGTTCAACTTGGACTTCGTGTCCCGGCCCACCGCTCGACTAGCCGCGTCGGGAGATCGTTTGGCAAAGATTACGCCCAGCGATAGCTAAGATGGCCGACTCAAGATAAAGCCATAATGATAGGGCGGTAGATCAACAACCGGAGAAACCTGAAAACCCGCCTGCTCTGCCCACTGCTTACAATCATCCGGTCGGGGACGGATGGCCATCGGCGGTCCACGCGGGGTTAAGGGATCGTAATTCCAGTGAATCACCCCGGCACGGCCGCCAGGACGTAAAATGCGCCGCGCCTCGCGAAGCATGGTAATCGGATCGTCGGTATGCAGGATATTAAACAGCATCACGTAATCTGCGCTTCCGTCCGCACGTCCCGTGCCGTCGGCAACGAAATCCCGCTCGAGGACTTCGATATTCGTTAAATTCACCTGTTCGCTTTTGTGGCTCACCATATCCAGCATTGGCTTCTCGATATCTAATGCGTAGACAGTACCAGTAGCAATCTTCGCCGCCGCGAACGTGAATGTCCCGTAGCCGCACCCGAACTCAACAACGTCCGTGCAGGCATCATTTAAACGTAATTTTCTAAGAATAAGATCAGGGTCGAAAAAGCTCTCCCACACGCCCTCGTTGGGCATGCCGCTTTCACGAACTTTCACTGCACTAACGCCGCAACGAGGTGGAACGCTAGCGGCAAGTTATACGGATTAACTGGCGACCGCCGGTAATTCGCAGTATTGATTTAATTCGATCTCGGCGTGCACGGCGACATTACCGTGGGGACCGGCGCACCATGACGGCATTACCATCGTATAAAGCCCGGGCCCGCCGGCTGTGACTAGAAAAATGTTTTTGGGATCGCGCACAGCCGGAATAAACGCTTCGTCGCCGACCAACATGCGCGGATTCAGCGCCTCGAGTTCGGCGCGCGGCGTCACCGCGCGTTGGCTTAGCTCGACTTGGATTTTTTCACGCGTATAGCCTGCCGTATGTAACACCTCGGCGTGATCCGGATTCATCACGATACAAATTGCCGCCTTACCGCCGAGGTGCGAATTGTTACTGCCTGGATTGGCAATCACTTTCGCAATCGTATTCAATAACCGTTCGGGCGAATTGGGATCGTCCGCATTCCCGGTAAACAACACCGAATGCGGACCTTCCGTACCGACCACCGTGACGACGCTTTGTTCTGGGTCGTAACCCAGACTCGTATGTAGTGGTGGGAACGGTGATTGTTCCTCATCTTCGGCCATGCAGAACGTGAATTTACCCGGATGGCCGTGCAATGCCATATCTGATTCGCCGGGCCGCGCGCCACCGATATTAATCATCGCCAGGCGCAATGCACGGCCGATCGACGCATTCGCACGATGGCCCGGGCCTAACGCCCCAAAGCCACTTGCAATTCCGCCGCATGCCGCTCTAGCCGGACCGTTGACAATGAGCAACGGCGCAATGCAGTGCGTTGTCCCTTGCATTTCAGCCAGATCAAATTCCGGTTGGCATATTGCCCGGATTGCAGCAACAACTACCGGCATATGCTCAGCCAGACAGCCAGCCATAACCGCTGAGACTGCGACGCTTTGAACTGTTGCCGCGCCCCATTGCGGCCCCATTTCACCGAGCACGATATCGGCGTCTAAGCCGCTCGCGAGGACCATTCGGGCAACGCGATCTGCGGTTGGGATCACGACGGGCAAGCCGTCCGTGCAGCGCGCAGCATGCAACGTCTCGAGCGCTTGCTCTTCGTCGGTAGCAATTAACATGTCACTCATCCGTTGCTCAGGCGCCCCAGCACCTCCTCACTGATCTGGTCTGCCAACGTTGCCATTGCCGCGCGACCGATCCCCGCGACAGGATGAGGTAATTGCACTCGTGGTACATCGGGCATACCTTCGGACTTCGCCACGAAGTCGCCTTGGGGCCAAAACTTAGTCGTCACTAATGCCACGGCGGGTAGTCCGCTTCTTGCAATTGCAATGCCGTCACGCACGGTGCCGGATGTGCAGCTGCCTCAGTGCCCGTAAGCCGCTATTGCTACCTGACATTCGCTCCTGATGGCTTCAAGCATCGACTCGTTGATGCGAAACGATGCATTGCCTTTGTTGTAGTGCTTAAAATAGGCATCCGGCATGCGCGTCTTTAGAGCCCCTTCCATGGCTTCAAGAAACGTATCGGAGTCTGGAAATCCGTTGGCCAGCAAGCCGACAACGATGGGACCGGTTAATTCGGCTCTCGGTACGTACGGCTCCGCTGCAATTAACGGTTGTGCGCGTGGATCATGAAAATCGATGCTCATGGTGAATCACCTCTTAATCGGAAGCCGTAAGCATAAGAAATGTTTCGTCGAGATGACAGCATTTATGACAAACGATGAATGGCGCCCAGCAGATCACCCGCGGTTTCGTTTC
>CAWLAW010000205.1:0-6060 GCA_963854885.1 Gammaproteobacteria bacterium
CGCCTATTTGGCACGATCCTCGAGCGCCTAAATCGACCGGGAAAAACAATCCTTTCTCGTCCGCTGTGGCTTGCAGTTGTTGAAGCGGCACTCCGGCCTGGACGGTCATCGTTCGACCGATTTCATCGACTTCCTCTATCACGTTCATTCGCTCAAGCGAGAGAATGACATCGTGTTTGGTAGTAATCGACGACTGCACAAGTCCGGTACGTCCACCATGCGCCACAACTGGCTGATTCGCCGCGTTACAAATCTTGAGAATTTCCGACACTTGTTCTGTCGTCGTGGGGCGAAGAATAACTTGAGCTTCAATCCCAGCGTCGTTCCACACATGCACGGCGCGCCCAGAAACATCGTCCCCGCAAAGGATCCCGTTCGAATCCAATATCGCTTCAAATTGTTTAATTAACTCACTCATAATTTGTCGCCCTATTCAGTCCCGTGATGCGCTCGCGAGCGCTTGGTCTAGGTCCCACAGAATGTCGTCCAAGGTTTCTAAGCCGACCGATATGCGCACCATATCTGCAGTGATACCGGCACTAATTTGTTGTTCTTCCGACATCTGGCGATGCGTCGTCGACGCCGGATGAATGACCAGTGTCTTGGCGTCGCCAACGTTCGCTAAATGGCTTAGGAATTGCACGTTTTCAATGAATTTCACCCCGGCCGCCTGTCCACCCTTTACCCCAAACGACATTATTGCGCTTGCCCCACGGGGCACGTATTTTTTTGCCAAGTCGTAGTATTCATCGCTCGGTAAACTCGGATAACGCACCCAGTCGACCAGCGGGTGCTCGTGCAAAAATTTGGCCACCGCGAGGGCATTCTCGCAGTGACGATCCATCCGCAATGGCAACGTCTCGAGGCCTTGTAGAAGTAGGAAGCCATTGAACGGGCTGAGCGCTGGCCCTAAGGTTCGCAACGTTTCGACGCGTGCTTTCATGGTGAAACCGAAGTCGCCAAATGTTTCGTAAAACTTCACTCCGTGATAGCCCTCGGACGGCTCAACCATCATCGGAAAATTACCGTTGTCCCATGGGAATTTTCCAGATTCGACCAATACGCCGCCCATGGTCGTGCCGTGTCCACCGATAAACTTCGTTGCCGAATGAACGATGATATCCGCACCGAAGTCGATTGGCCGACATAGGTAGGGGGTGGGAAACGTGTTATCCAGAACAAGTGGTAGTCCGGCGTTATGAGCAACTTCGGCAACCGCTTCAATATCGAGAACATTGATCAACGGATTGCCGAGCGTTTCGGCGTATAAAACCTTTGTTTTTGGCGTAATCGCATCGGCGAAGGAACTAATGTTATCGGGATCGACAAACGTCGTATCAATGCCCATGCGGCGAAACGTCACATCAAATTGCGAGTAAGTGCCACCGTATAAGGTTTTCGCAGAAACCATATGGTCACCCGCCTCGAGCAAGGTTAACAGTGCAACCATCTGCGCAGACATGCCCGAACCGACTGCCACTGCCGCGCGGCCAGCTTCAAGTGCCGCCATGCGTTCTTCGAACACCGAATTTGTCGGGTTACTTAGCCGTGAATAGATATTGCCGAATGTTTGCAGGTTGAACAGACTCGCCGCGTGATCGGTGTCATCGAATACATAAGACGTCGTTTGATAAATTGGTGTAACCCGCGCGCCAGTCGCCGCATCCGGGATCTGTCCGGCGTGTAGGGCTAACGTCTCGAAACCAAATTCGCGATCTGCCATGTAGAGTTCTCTGGTGGTTTAATTCGCGACGTTTTTCGGTCGCTTCGACGAAATAACTTTAGTGTTAACGCCGACATAATTTAAGCCGCCAAAAAGACGCGCGTGCTCAATTTTCATGCAGCGGTCCATGACCACATCGAGTCCGGCCTTACGCGCTAACCGCGCGGCGTCATTGTGGACGATTTCAAGTTGCGTCCACAGAACTTTTGCACCGATGGCAATTGCTTGCTGCGCGAGCGCCGGAATTTCATCGACAGCACGAAAACAATCGACAACGTCGATAGGCTCGGGAATGTCGGATAAGTTTGGATAGCAGGTTTCACCCAAAACTTCGTCATACATCGGGTTTACGGGAATCACTCGGTAACCGTGGTCCTGCAGATATTTGGCCGCAAAGTTACTCGGCCGATGCCAGTTACGTGACAAACCAACCACGGCGACCGTGCGATTGTCGGTTAAGATGCGACGTAACGTCGCAATGTCACTTTCAAATTCAGGGTCGACGGCGGACATGATCAGACGTAATCTCATCAATTGAACGGCAGCCGAGCAAGGCCATGTCACGGACGATTTCTGCTTTAAGAATCGCAAGCGCGCGATCGACACCGGCTTCCCCACCGGCACCTAAACCAAACAAATATCCGCGCCCCAGTGAAACCGAGCTCGCGCCCAACGCTAGGGCCTTCAGCACATCCGTGCCGCGCCTAATACCGCCGTCGCAAATCACCTCCGCTTTATCACCCACGGCAGCGACGATTTCCTCGAGAAGGTCAACGGGAGCTGGGGTATGGTCGAGCTGGCGGCCGCCATGCGTTGATACCATTATCGCCGTTGCGCCGATGTCTACGGCCTTGAGCGCGTCGTGGACGCTTAGCACACCTTTTACCACGAACGGCCCACCCCACTCTTGCGCCATGTGCGCGGCATCGTCCCAGGTAACTGTGCGATCGAACTGTCCAGAAATGTAGTCAACTAAGGTTGTCACATCTTCGTCACTGCCACCTGCCACACGATGCGCGACGTTTGCCAAACTGAATGGCGGGTTTGATATGTAACTCAGCGACCAAAGCGGATGAAGCGCAAAATTTAACCAACCGGCGAGTGAAAACTTCGGCGGGATGGTCATTCCAGTGCGCAAATCTCGCTCGCGATTACCCGTGAGAGATAAATCAATAGTAAGACACATCGCGTGATATTCGGCAGCCTTACATCGCTCGATAAATTCACTAACCAACGTTCGATCTTTGAACACATAGATTTGAAACCACTTCGGACCATCGCACACTTCGGCAACATCCTCTATTGAGTAGGTTCCCATCGTCGACAAGGTATAGATCGTGTTTGCGCGGGCCGCAGCGCGCGATACAGCAAGTTCGCCATTGTGGTGAAACAAGCGCGACATCCCGGTCGGTGAGCAGAACACAGGGATGTCAACGGGTTGTCCCAAAATAGTCGTAGAAGGATCTATTTCGCTAATGTCATTGAGATTACGCGGCAGCAGTTCATAGTCGTCAAAGGCGCTGCAACTACGTCTTAAATTGACCTCGTCTTCCGCCCCGCCATCCATGTAGTGGAACATCGCACTCGGCATGCGGATCCGCGCGGCGCGCCGTAGATCCGTGATGTTGTGACAACGTTTCAATTGCCAGTTTACGAATGCTCGGTCTATCTTTTCAAGCCACGGCCAGGACATAGTTGATTGCCGATTATATTAAGGGTGAGACGATAGCAGATGCCTCGAACATCGGCGAGCGTAGAACCGACAGCTGCCTAGAAATTTGCCGCATCAAGCAGCAGCACGGAAGCAGATCCCGCGACAATCGTGTTTGTTAGTGCCACAGATTGCGGCATTACCTGGGTTGCGTAAAAGTGCGCCGTCGCGATTTTAGTTTCTAGAAACACACGCTCGCCGTCACCTGCGGCGAGTTTGTCCTGACTGATTTTCGCCGCTTTTGCCATTTGCCATCCACCGCAAACCACTCCCCATAACTTGAGATAGTGGCCGGATGCCGCCGCCGGAAGTCTAGGATCGTCGCGTTGCGCGGTTGACATCCATTCGAGCACGCTGTGAATGTTCGCTATGCCGCCCTTTAGCGCCTCGCGGATGTCTGCAAGGATCGGATCGTTGGTCTCCAAAGTCGCAACAAACTCTGTCATTTCACCAAGCAGCTCATTCGCCGCAGCGCCGCCATCGCGCAGTGTTTTTCGGCCGACGAGATCTGCAGCTTGGATGCCAGTCGTGCCTTCGTAGATTGTCGTGATCCTCGCGTCGCGCAAATACTGGGCCGCTCCCGTTTCTTCGATAAAGCCCATGCCGCCATGAATCTGCACACCAAGTGATGCCATTTCTATTCCGATTTCGGTACTCCAACCTTTGACGATCGGGGTAAGAAAATCGCTACGCCGCGACGCATATGCGGCTTTTTCTGGCTCCGCGCTTTTGGCCGCGAGGTCGTACGCCGCAGCGCACACGTAGGCAACCGCACGCGTCGCTTCCGCGTGGCATTTCATCTGCATTAACATCCGGCGTACATCCGGATGTTCTATAATCGCGGCACGCTCTCCGCCACTTGGACCAATGGGTTGGCCTTGTACTCTATCGCGCGCAAATTCTAAGGCTTGTTGGTATGCACGCTCGGTGATCGCGACGCCTTCTAATCCAACCGCGTGGCGCGCCGTATTCATCATTGTGAACATGTACGTCAGCCCGCGATTTTCTTCGCCAACTATATAACCAATTGCGCCGTCATTGTCGCCGTAGGACATTACCGCCGTCGGGCTCGCGTGAATGCCGAGTTTGTGTTCAAGCGACGCGCACCGAACGTCGTTGCGCTCGCCAAGCGACCCGTCGGGGTTGACGAGAAACTTAGGCACGATGAAAAGTGAGATACCGCGAGTTCCAGCGGGCGCGTCGGGAGTGCGAGCCAACACCAGATGAATGATGTTCTCAGTTAAATCGTGCTCGCCATAGGTAATAAAAATTTTCTGACCAGTGATTCTAAAATGGTCGCCCTCGGGTACGGCTTTCGTGCGCACGGCGCTGAGATCGGAACCTGCCTGGGGCTCGGTTAAGTTCATCGTTCCCGCCCATTCACCGGAAACGAGTTTTTCGACATACAACGCTTTGAACTGGGGCGCCGCGTGATGCTCGATCGCGTCGAGCGCTCCCTGGGTTAACATCGGGCACAACGCAAAGGACAAATTTGCGGAATTCCACATCTCACTAACGGCCGTTGCAATGAGTTTCGGCAATCCTTGTCCACCGAATTCCGGGTTGCCCGCTAAACTTGCCCAGCCGGCTTCAATAAATGTCGCGTATGCTTCTCGCCAGCCAGGGGGAGTAGTAACCTCATCGCCAATGAGCTTTGAACCTTCAATATCGCCAACACGATTTAATGGAGAGAGCACCTCATTCGCAAGTTTTGCGGCTTCGTCGAGGACCGCATCAACCAATTCTGGAGTGGCTTCGGCGAAGTCATCTAACGCAGTCACGTCGGCGAGACCTGCGAGGTTTTCAATGACAAATGTCATATCCGCAATTGGGGCAACATACTCAGACATGCGTCTTCTCTCCAATACCTTAGTTAGCTGTGTGGACCATTTAAGCCACTATCGAACTAGCCAAATCCGCTACGTGTTACAAGACAGTTAAAATCGAAACGGCCAAGAGCCGTGGTCCTCGCAGCGAAGAACCATTTAGGTGATTCCATGAGGAACGACGGGGAAAGCCCGAAACCCCTACCCGGCTGACATTCTAGCCTGGAGAACTAGGTTGTGGCTAAAATCGGAATTGGCCCAAGCTCAATCGGACCTTGATCCATAATCTCAAACTGACGGGTCGGTAATCCGCGTCTCAAGCGCGCATAAGAGGCCAATGCCCAAAGCGGAAAGTAGCGGCTGTAGCCGTGATACCGCAGATAGAAAACACGCGGAAATCCAGTGCCGGTATACGCTTCTTCGTCCCATTCGCCGGCATCGTTCTGGGTACTCACGAGATACTCAATGCCACGTTCGACTTGCGCGCAGTGAACTTCTCCGACGGCCATTAACCCAAGTAGTGCCCATGCCGTCTGCGAGGCAGTACTTTCACCCTTGCCTCGAAGAATTGGATCGTCATAGCTATTACAGCTTTCGCCCCAGCCGCCGTCGTCGCTTTGAATTTCTTTCAACCACTCAACAGCCTTGCGAATATAAGGTTTCGCTACATCTTCGCCCAATATTCCAACTGCCGAGAGCACGCTCCAAGTGCCGTAAATGTAGTTCACGCCCCAACGCCCGTACCAAGCGCCAAATTCTTCTTGGTCGCTTTCGAGGAACTCGACGGCTTTGCGCATGGG
>CAWLAW010000206.1:0-6015 GCA_963854885.1 Gammaproteobacteria bacterium
GAAACCGGTTTCGATACGTTGTGGACCATCGAGCATCACTTCACACGCTATACGATGGTCACGAGTCCTTTGCAGTATCTGTCCTATATCGCCGGTATTCCGCAGCAAATTGATCTCGCGACCATGGTCGTCGCGACCCAGTACGTTGTTGACCCAATTTTGGTTTGGTTAAAGCAAAAAATGCCAGAATAATACCGGTTTACACGGATCGATCCAGATGGATTTCTAGCCGAAAGAAATGCTACATTTCTTGATCTTCATCAGACAATATTGCGTAACGGATTCGAATACGTAGGCTCCTTTAATATATTGATGAGCGACTCTTCAATGTATTTCAGTATTTACGATGCAACCGACTCGACGCTCTGTTGCGCGCTGTCATCCGCCTACAGCCAACCATCAAACACCACGCAGATTGAATTTACGCAGCTCTTCGAAGATGGCTCAATCATCAACGTAAACAACAACCCGTTGTTTGATATCTACCCAAAATGGGACAAAAAATCGAGTTATCGCTTTCCGAACGCTAACTCTTTTGACGAATTGTTTACCGTTGCAAAAACAATTGTCGACAACATGGGTAGATCAGCCAAATTAGGACTACAGAAAGGTAATGAATTCTCGTCTATCGAGGAGCATCTTACCGATGAGCTACAACGCCTGGTTTTCCACAGCTAGGTGTCCAAAAAAATCGTCGACAATGAGCGTCGGCTAACAATTAAAGACGCGATTTTACTTACCTGGCGGCTATGTTGGCCGGTTAAGAAAATACTGGCGTCTAGAGATGAGCATCGTTCACTGCGGGCCTTGGAAAATGCCTAAGGATGCCGCCATAATGAACGCGCACATTCACCTAAGGGCACGTAGTTTAACCATGACCGCAGAATCTCCTTCAAACGATTCCGTGCAGGCAGCTATATGGAAGGTGATTGCATTGCTGGGCGAACTGCCGGTGATAACTACAGCCGGGCACCGCCAAGAAGAGCTTGAGGTCTGTTTTAATGATCTGAAATCTGCCCAAGGTGAGGCGCTAGCGGTCACCGAGGAGCATGTCTGGACGCTATGGTGTGACCACTCCTCGGAGGAGGCAAAAGTCATATTGGCGGACGGAATTCAGTTCTTATCAAAAGGGAACCTGGCGCAAGCAGAAGCGATTTTTGATCGACTCGTCGCGCAATATCCCGCCTGGGCAGAAACATGGAACAAACGCGCAACAGTCTATTTCTTACAAAATAGGGATGCGCTGAGCGTCGCAGATATTTTTCGCACACTCGAGCTTGAGCCGCGTCACTTCGGCGCGTTGGGCGGGTTCGCACGAATTTGCATGCGCAACGGAGCGGCAGATGCGGCGCGACAAGCGTTGTTGCGCTTGCTTGAAATTAACCCCTATGCGAACGGCGTCGCCCGCGCGGCGGCAGCGCTGAGCGATGACACGCCCCCGGTGTTGCATTAATCGTTCGGATCACGTTCGCCCAAGGAGGTATGCGCAAATACGTGCTGTTTTTAAATTTCGCTACGAGTCTATCTGTCCAGAACATCGATCCGTGGCGAGCACAAGCAAAGGTCGAGCCCTAACGTTTACCACATCCCGTGTTTTTGCAGTTCCGCGCGACCGACAACCATGTGGTGCACTTCGTCCGGACCATCGGCCAAACGCAGGGTTCGTTGCTTGGCATACATATCTGCCAACGGCGTCCATTGCGAAACCCCGGCAGCACCGTGCATTTGAATGGCTTGATCAATTATTTCGCAGACTTTCTCGGGCACCATTGCCTTAACCGCGCTAACGTAAACCCTTGCTTCCTTGTTACCAAGTACGTCCATCGCTTTCGCCGCCTGTAACACTGCTAAGCGCATCGCATTTATCTCAATCCGTGCGCGAGCAATCACTTCGACGTTCTTGCCGAGCTTCGCTATCGGTTTACCGAACGCGACGCGAGAGCCGGCACGCGTGACCATTAGCTCCAACGCTTTTTCCGCTTGGCCGACCGAGCGCATGCAATGATGTATGCGACCGGGACCCAATCGCACCTGCGAAATTTCAAAACCCTGGCCTTCTCCGAGCAGCATGTTCTCTTGAGGAACGCGGACATTATTAAAACGGATATGCATATGGCCACGCGGTGCGTGGTCTTGACCAAACACCTGCATGGCTTCGAGAATTTCTACTCCGGGTGTATCAATCGGCACTAATATTTGCGACTGCTGGCGGCTCGGCGGTGCGTCGGGGCTCGTTTTAACCATTGTGATCATGATCTTGCAACGCGGATCTCCGGCACCGGAAATATAGAATTTCTCGCCGTTAATTACCCACTCGTCCCCTTCAAGCACCGCGGTGGTTGAAATGTTTTTCGCATCAGAGGACGGTAATGCCGGCTCCGTCATGGCGTAAGCCGAGCGAATTTCACCGTTGAGCAATGGCTCAAGCCACTGCTTTTTCTGCTCAGGAGTGCCGACTCGTTCTAGCACCTCCATATTGCCGGTGTCCGGTGCGCTGCAATTAAGCGATTCGGAAGCGAGATCGTATTTGCCGAGTTCGGCCGCAATGTATGCGTAGTCGAGATTAGTCAGACCGGCGCCGGTTTCGTCATCCGGCAGAAAGAAATTCCACAGGCCTGATTCCTTGGCCTTATTTTTCGCGCCGTCGAGTAATTCAAGCTGACGCGGATGCCACGACCATCTGTCGCTTTTCTCCTTATCGAGAGCGTGGAACTCCTCGATAATGGGTTCGACATTTTGCGAGATGTGTAGGCTAACGGCATCCATCAGTGGTCGCGCTTCGGCGGACATGGCGAGATTAAATAAATCTACGTCGGGGTTTGACACAGGAATTCTCCGAATTGTTAGTTGTGTGGCGACAATCTATCGCCTTTTCCGACCGCAGCCAAACCGCTTTTGCGGGTGAACTGGATTCGGGAATCAATTGCACGGTCGGTGCCATCCAGAGCGACTAGGATCAATTTTCCGGTTGGCGCTAGCTTCAACGGACTAAGTGGCGTTCATCCCGCCATCGACGGAAAAGCAAGTGCCCGTACAGTAGCTGCTTTCGTCGCTCGCTAAAAACGCGACTAAATTTGCCACCTCCTCCGGCCCGCCGTAGCGACGCATGGGTACGCTCGATTCCATGTGCTTCCGGATGACTTCCGCTTGATCTGGTGCGATCCCGGACTCAAGTGCGTGAATCATTCGGGTATTGATCGGACCGGGGTTAATAGCGTTAATGCGGATGTTTTTCGATGCATATTCGATCGCGGTCGATTTAACGAGACCGACGACCGCATGTTTCGATGCGATGTATGCTGATGCTCTCTTAGCGCCTTTAAGTCCTGCGAGCGATGACGTGCAGATGATACTGCCGCCGCCGCTTTTCAACATCGCCGGGATCACGCATTGCAAGCCGAGCCACACCCCGCGCACGTTAACAGCCATTACCTTATCGAACATCTCAAGCGGGTAGTCCAACAAAAAATTAACCGCCCCCTCTATGCCGGCGTTGTTAAATAGAACATCGACTCGACCGAATCGATTCATAGTTTCGTCTACATAGGCTTGGACTTGTTCCTCTTGAGTGACGTCGGCAACACAACATGCAGCAACATCGGTGCCGAGCGACTCGACCGCCGCATTTAACTGGTCGGCTTGAATATCCACCAACATCACGCGAGCGCCATCTGCAACCATTCGCTTAGCTGTGGCTAATCCAATGCCGGCTGCTCCGCCAGTAATTATCGCGACTTTTTCGTCTAATTTTTTCAAGCTTAAGGTCCTCCACTCAATGGGTTCAGGCGCTAATGTTAATCGCGACTATCCTAAAGCCCTATCATTAAGCTTTCCAGGGGGCGTAGCCGAATGACCAGAAGCGGTCCACGCGTTGCAGGGCATCTCGGTGTACTTGAAGCGCAGACATTTTGCAGCTATCCAATTAAATCTGTAGCCCGGAAACAATCTGCGGTTAGATGAATATTACAAGCGCATTACGGCGTGAACCCAACAAACCACTGCCTAATTGAGATAACTGCGACAACGGATTCCACGGTTATTCGTTGACGATGGTTGCGTTATACAATAGTCCTCTGAGCGACATTTAGCCGCGGCATGGAATAACAAAATGCAGACTCATTTTTCAGAAGACGATCTGGCTTTCCAAACGGAAGTACGAGAATTTCTTTCGCAGAACTTTGGCGCCGAGCTCAGTAGCCGGATCCAGTCGCGCGATACGTTTAAAGCTGGAATTATTGAATGGCAGAAAGTCCTGCATAAAAAAGGTTGGATTGCCCCCGGTTGGCCGGTTGAATATGGCGGCACGGATTGGAGCGACACGCAAAATTTTATTTTCGACAATGAGCGTGCGAGCTTAGGCATTCCCGCAATCAATCCGTTTGGGTTGAAAATGGTCGCACCGGTTATACAAACGTTCGGATCAGATGATCAAAAGGACTATTTTCTACCGCGAATTCTCGCCAGCGACGACTGGTGGTGCCAAGGATACTCGGAGCCTGGCGCTGGTTCGGATCTCGCCGCACTTGCGACGCGCGCGGTCCGCGATGGTGATGAGTATGTCGTCAACGGTGCGAAGATTTGGACGACGAATGCCCAACACGCCGATTGGATATTTTGCCTCGTGCGGACAAACCCCGATACCGAGCGCCGTCAACAAGGGATCAGCTTTTTATTAATCGACATGACGAGCCCTGGCATCACAGTAAACCCGATCATCTCCATCGACGGGCGCCATAGCTTAAACGAAGTCGAGTTTAATGAAGTCCGCGTGCCGGTGACGAATTGCATCGGCGAAGAAAATAAGGGTTGGACCTATGCGAAAGCATTACTTGCTCACGAGCGCACCGCAATTGCAGGGGTTGCCGACAGCAAACGCGAGCTCAACTTGGTGAAGGAACGAGCGAAATTAGAATCGGAAAATGGGCAGCCGTTGCTAGAAGATGCGGGTTTTCAGCGCCGCGTGGCCGACATCGAAATAGAACTTATGGCCTTGGAATATACCGAGCTACGGGTTTTGGCAAGCGTTGCGGCGGGCGGTTCTCCTGGCGCCGAGTCGTCGATATTAAAAATTAAAGGCACTGAAGTTCAGCAGGCCGTGCAGACATTAATGATGGATGTTGCTGGCATCTATGGCGCGATGTTGGGCGACGATTTATCCAGCGACGAGCTGGGACACGACTTCGGCAATAGCGCCCGGATCCGCTACATGTATGGGCGAGCGTCAACGATCTATGGCGGCTCGAACGAAGTTCAAAAAAACATCATCGCAAAAGCGATCCTCGGGCTTTAATAAAACCGCCTGACAGATTGGGGTAACAGCATGGATTTTTCACTCAGCGAAGAACAATCGCTATTAAAAGATAGCATTAGCAAATACATCGCAAATGACTACAGTTTTCATGACCGCCAGATAATCGCGCAAAGCGAAGCTGGATATAGCCCCACTCACTGGGCGCAATTTGCCGATCTCGGCTGGTTAAGCGTGCCGTTTGCGGAAGACGTTGGGGGCTATGGCGGCAGAATCGAAGATACGGCGATCTTATTCGAAGAATTCGGCAAAGGGTTGATCCTCGAACCTTTTATGTCGACGGTGTTGCTTGCAGGAAAATTGCTCGCGCGCGCGGGTCGCGATGAAATAGTGCGATCAATTATTGACGGGACGACGCAGTGTTCACTCGCCGGCCTCGAGCGCCAATCTCGGCAGAACTTTCGTGATATCGCCACAACGGCGCGTACAGGTGATGGTGGATTTGTTTTAGATGGCACGAAGACACTTGTCATAAACGGCGGGAGCGCCGAAACATTCATCGTCAGCACTCGCTCAGCAGGCGATCGATGTGATCGCGATGGGATCAGCTTATTTCTCGTCGACGCGAACGCCCTCGGGGTCACAAAAACCACGATACCGACGATGGACGGCGGCCGCGTAACCAATATCAGCTTCGACAACGTGTCGGTCGCGAAAGATGCCCTGTTAGGTGATCTTGATAAGGGTTGGGAGCCGCTCAATAACGT